>PIVS01000654.1 GCA_003353855.1 Desulfobacteraceae bacterium | reverse complement strand
ACTTTAACCACAAGGAAAAATTATGCTCATAAACACATTCAGCCATATCCCGGGTATCGGACCTGCAACAGAAGAAAAGCTGTGGAACAACGGCATACGAACCTGGGAAGATGCCATCCACCGGCCGGAAAGTGCCGGCAAAAAGACCCATGCAATTCAGGAAGGAATAAAAACCTCCCTTGGCCACCTGAAAAATAAAAATGCCAAATATTTTGAAGATCTTCTTCCCGCAAGCCAACACTTCCGGCTTTTCCCTGAATTCAGAGACAACTGCGCTTTTCTGGACATAGAAACTACAGGCCTTGAAACCACATCCGTTATTACAACAATTGCCCTGTATGATGGACGCTCTACCCATTATTATGTCCAGGGGGAAAACCTTGACGCATTTCTGGATGAGGTTCAAAAATACCAGGTCCTTGTCACCTATAATGGAAAAACCTTTGATCTGCCCTTTATTCAAAAATATTTTAATTGTCAGCTGCCCCATGCCCATATTGATTTGAGATATATTTTGAAAAGCTTAGGGCTGGCAGGCGGGTTAAAAAAATGCGAAAAAGCCATGGGAATCGACCGGAAGGAATTGGATGGGGTGGACGGATATTTTGCCATACTCCTGTGGGAGGAATATCAAAAAACCAATAATCCCAAGGCCCTTGATACTCTCCTTGCCTACAATATTGAGGATGTAATTAACCTTGAGACCCTTATGGTTAAAGCCTACAACCTTAAAATTAAAGAAACTTGTTTTTCGACCTCCCATACCATACCCGAGCCGGCCAAGGCCATGAATCCAATAAAACCGGATCAACAGATCATCCAAAAATTAAAATCCGCCCATTATCAATGGTAATTTTAATAAGGAAAGGTGTCCTGAAAGCTCCCAGGACACCTTTCTTTTAAAACACTAAAATATCAGTCGCCGCAGGAACCGCCGGAGCCACAACTTCCGCATCCGGACTCGCCCAGGTCAATATTGGAATCAAGATTGAATCCCATCCCGGTAAAGTCGATTTTAATAACCTCGGCTTTTTCCATAAATTCTTTGTCAACTACAAACTTAAGCCCTTTAACATCAAAGGAATCATCTGTATCTTTTGGCTCATCCAGAGCCATGGCAAGTGATGGGCCGCCTCAGCCGCCGGAATTGAGAAAAATTCTTACGGGGGTAGGCTCTTTACCCTGGAAATAGTCATCGATCTGCGCTTTAGCAGGATCTGTCAATTCAATCATTGTATACCTCTCCTTATTTTGGTTGTTTGATTTTCAGGTTTATCATGCCTGAACAGCCTAATTCTAACCACGGCCTTTCTGCCTGTCAATATCGTCAACGTTGTTTTTCCAATAATTTTATAAATAATTGTGTAAATAATTGCCGAAAGCCTAAGGCGAGGGCCAGATTTAGCTGAAGTGTGTCATCCATTCTTACACCTATTTTTTCCATCTGGTCAAGAAGCAATTGGGAGATGTTGTCTAATAGTAATTGTAACCTGTACAAAAGTAAATAAAAATTGTAGACTCTCCCATAATATTTTTTTAAAAACGCCATTACACTCAAACCCCTATTAGGAATTACGAATGAAGATACTTGTAACTGGTGGTGCCGGATATATCGGCAGCCACACCTGTGTTGAGCTGTTAAAGGAAAATTATGAAGTCGTGGTATTAGATAATTTTTCCAATAGTTGTGAAGAATCCTTAAACCGGGTTCAAAAAATAACTAACAAAAAGCTTTCCTTCTACAGGGCGGATTTGCTTGAAGTGTCTGGTATTCAGCAAGTATTTGACCAACATGAGATTGATGCGGTCATCCACTTTGCAGGTCTGAAGGCCGTGGGTGAATCGGTAAGTATCCCCCTGAAATATTACCACAACAATCTCACCGGCACGTTCAACCTGGTTTCAACCATGGCCAAATTCAATGTAAAAAACCTTGTCTTTTCATCATCTGCCACCGTATATGGAAACCCTGCAACCCTTCCCATCACAGAGGACTTCCCCCTTTCTGTGACCAATCCCTATGGCAGAACAAAACTTATGATCGAAGAAATTCTTCAGGATCTTTATCAGTCGGACAAAGACTGGAACATCGCCCTTCTTCGATATTTTAATCCAGTGGGCGCCCATGAAAGCGGAGAGATTGGAGAAGATCCCCAGGGAGCTCCAAACAATCTAATGCCCTATATTTCCCAGGTTGCAGTGGGCCGTCTTCCCCAATTAAACATCTTTGGCGGGGATTACGATACACCAGACGGAACCGGTATTCGAGATTATATCCATGTAACGGATCTAGCCCTTGGCCATATTCGAACACTTCCAAAACTTGTCAGCAACCCAGGTGTTGTTGTCTACAACCTGGGCACGGGAAATGGATTTTCAGTACTTGAAATGATAAAAAGCTTTGAAAAGGCCAGTGACCAACAAATACCCTGTCAGATCATAGACAGAAGGCCCGGCGATATTGCCGCCTGTTTTGCAGATCCCTCAAAGGCAAAACAGGAACTGGGCTGGGAAGCGACAAAATCCCTGGAGGATATGTGCAGGGATACTTGGAATTGGCAGAT
>PIVS01000653.1 GCA_003353855.1 Desulfobacteraceae bacterium | reverse complement strand
CGTATGCTTTTTCAAATTGTTCTTTGTCCATTCTTTTGCTCCTTTTTTTGATTATATAGTTTGGTTTGTAAAAATCTTACATACTGTATGTAAGATTTTTGAGTGTTACGATTATTTAAATAACTTTAGAAGTTTTTATTTATCGCACACCTGCAATAATCTTTGTGAGCGTAATTGAGAGTCCTTTAGTGAGAAAGTATATGCCATATATAAAATAAAAGTGAAGTGATAACAATCTTTTTTTAAATGTCAGTGCAAATTGTGCCAGATTTTTTAGCTATAAGCAAACGGTTCTTTGCGGGACATGGTGGCAAGGGGATTTATGCTAGGGCTTCACCGGGAAGGCCATATCAAGCTGCCTGCCAAAAAAAACAGTCCAAACAATCCTTTTGTGAACCGTAAAAAACCTGAAGAAATAAAAATTGATCACATTATGATGAAACAGCCAAGGCTATGATCGCCATTTTAAAGTATGGTTGCGGGTTTCCATGGTATCGCATGGAAAAATTTCAGGAAAGCTTGGGCGTACCTCTTCCAGCATCCACCCAGTGGGACAAGACAGAAAGGTCGCTTTATTTTTTACTGGCCGAAACCATGCGGGTGAGAACATTGGCTCTCTTTATCAAATAAGGGACAAGGAAAAAGGGGCACCTATCCAGATGTGCGATGCCTTATCCAGAAATTCATCAACCTCACAGTGCTCCCTTAATGGGGGAATTGAAAATGTGGCTCAACAAACAAATCGACGACAAACTTGTTGAACCTGATTCAGGTTTAGGGCAGGCTATCACCTATATGATCAAACACTGGCCGGAACTGACAAGGTTTTTACATGTGCCAGGAGCCCCCTTGATAATAATATATGCGAACAGGCACTGAAGCGAGCAATTCTTCATAGAAAAAATGCCATGTTTTATAAAGCCCAGCATGGTGCAGATATCGGAGATATATTTATGAGCCTTATCCATACCTGCAATTTGATGGAGATCAATCCGTTTAAATATTTGGTTGCCCTTCAGAAATATTCTGCGTCACTATTCAAAGATCCTTCCCGATGGATGCCCTGGAATTATGAAAATGCTATGGCCATGGAGCTATAAACAGCCTATGGCTACAGCTGATTTGATTGTCTAAGATATCACAACAATAAGAGTAGATCAGGTCGAAATCATTCAAACGTCTCACCGCTACAGAATTGAAATATCATTTTTCTATGGTAACCAGTCATATCGCAATGAAAACATGCCAGAAAAAATAATTTTTGCAGACTGGCTACAAGGACACGATTATTATGAATTCCAGCCATGCGCAGCTTGGCCTTTCATCATTGATAACCATTCTTCTTTATTTTTTTTAAGGATGACGTAAGGTAACGCAGAAATTTATCCTTCTGGAAACTGGCGGCAGTATTCATACAAAGCCATGTTGGCAGCAGAAGCGGCGTTGTAGCTATGGGGCATTCCCCATACGGGGATTTCGATAACTTCATCCAGTATCTCAAGGATATCATCCTTAATCCCAAGGCGCTCATTGCCCACAACTAAAACTGATCGACGCTTAAAAGAGAAGTGATGGATGTTCTGTGAGTTGGAAGTTTGTTCTATCCCCACAATGGAGTAACCATCTGCTTTAAGTTTTTTTAGTACAGGACCTAAGGATCTGTGGGTTGAAACTGTTAGCTCTGAGGTGGCGTCTCTAGCAATTTTATCAATTAATGATGCGTTTCCGCAAATAATCATTTTCTCCACAGCACATGCACTTGCGGTGCGGGCGATCTGGGAAATATTCACGTTGCTCCGCATGGGTGTACATGCAACAATTAGCTCACGGGGCTGGGTTAAACCTGTTCGAAACTTATGGCGCTGGTGTTCAAAATTCCCCATTATATAGCCTCTGTCTGATCTGTTTTGATAGCATCATCCATGCTCTTTTTATCATAAAATACAGTATCAAGATAAAGGCCTGAAGCGGGAGCTGTACCGGGCGCAGCCTTACGACTCTTTGCATCTATTATACGGGGAATATCATCGACTTTTGACCTTCCCTCTCCAACCTTAACAAGTGCGCGAACTATATTGCGTACCATTTTATAAAGAAAACCGTCAGCAATAATTGAAAAGCACAGTAAGGAGTCTTCTTCTGTAAGCGTAAGAGAATGAACAGTTCTTACCGATGTTGCCCTTTTATAGTTTGGAACTTTGGCAAACGAAGCATAATCAATAGTCCCTATAAAATATGAACAGGCTTTATCCATAGCTTTAACATTCAATTTTTCAGGGACATACCAAACTTTTTCATTCATTTCAGATGGAAGATTGGGGTGGTTCCAGATTTTATAGATGTAACATTTCCCAATTGCGGATTCTCTTGCATGGAAGCTATCAGATATCTTCTTTAAACTGGTGATTTCGATGTTTTTCTCAAGGACACTGTTAAGGTTAAACAAAGCCTCTTTTTCGTTGATATCTTCGGGAAGACGAATAGATGCGACTTGTCCCGTTGCATGGGTTCCGCGATCGGTTCGTCCTGATCCTTCAACATTATGGCGCAATCCCAAGCATTTTGTCA
>PIVS01001169.1 GCA_003353855.1 Desulfobacteraceae bacterium | reverse complement strand
TCAAATGAAGAACCAAACTTCTTTACTGGTGTAGTCATTGCTTCTTTTGTTTGGGAATTAAATGATGGATTTTCAATAAAAGATTTTACAAATACAAATAATTTATCTTTAATATATGAATTTTTTACTTTTACTTTTTTCTTCTTCATTTTCTCAATGAATTGTTTAATTACATTTTTAGTTACATGTTCTACATGAGTTCCACCTAAGTTTGTATTAATACCATTAACAAATGATACTTGTTCAAAATTATCATCACTCATAAAAACACCAACTGACCATCTTTCATTTGTATCTTCATCTACAATCATATATCTTGAATCTCCTTCCTTTAAATATAATTTCATATAATCTGCGAATTTTTTTACTGGAACTTTCTTTTTATTATATGATACAGAAATACCTTTATGAGAATTAGCAGCAATATCATAAACTCTTTTTTTCATATAACTAATAATATCATCTGTTAATCCTTCAATTCCGAATCTTTCAAAATCTGGTTTGAATGTTACTTTTGTCATACCTTTACCTTTTTTACTATCTGTAATTTTTGCTTTATTATTTTTACTCATATTGTCTTTCCAGGTCATTTTGAATTTCTTTTTTCTTTCTTCATCAACAGT
>PIVS01000652.1 GCA_003353855.1 Desulfobacteraceae bacterium | reverse complement strand
CTTTGTTTTCAAGGGTATGGTAAGCTAGTCTGCTTGAGAAATCAGCGCCCATACCGGCAAGACTTTCCAAAGAGAATTCATCCACATTGAAATATCCTTTTTCCAATGCCCCTGGAAAACGGTGATTTTGGTCTGTGCCGTCGCCTATGATGAGGTCTGCCATGGAAGAATCATCCTAAAATTTTAATATCTGTCCCTTCCTTGAAATAGAAAGGATAGACCATGTTATTTCTGTTATTTGTGCTCCTTATGGTGTACTCAAGAAAAATATTGACAACCCCGTCATACTGTTTTTGGGTATCCACCCTGATCGTGTCCAGGGTTATCCTGGGTTCAAAAAAAAGAATGCCCCGCCTTATGATATCGGAAATCAGGGAGATGGTACTCTGGTTAATCGTGTCAAATATCCGTGGCCGCAGACCGCATCCAAAGGTAGGCTGCATAACCCGCTCCCCCGGTGAAGTGGACAACAAGATTCCCAGACTCTCCTTGATATCCGCCTCCTGGGACACCATTTTCACCTCTCTTGTTCCTGGGTTGAATTCCGGGGGGAATGCCCACCCTATGCCCAGAAAAGATTTATCCATATCCATATTCTCCCTATTCTTCTTTTCTTTTATATGATTGAGTTTTAATCAGGCCAACGGCCGGGCCAACGGCCGGGATAGCCTGGGGACTATCCACCAATCATAACGGTGAAACACCCCAGGACGACACTCCCACCGTGGGCAGTGGTATCCCCCATGCGTGCAGCCGGCCGGTTACCGATCATCACCGTGGCAGATCCTTTGACAATGGAATCAGGGGGTCCGACGCAGACACAGCTGTCCCCCACCACGGCAGCGGGCAGTTTGCCGATGAGGACATTGGCCACGCAGGGACCTATAACCGGCCCCCCCACATGGGGAATGGGTGAGGGAAAGGCAGGGGTCTGCATGGGGCAGGTATGCATATCTGTAATCCGTGCGGCTGGCGGCATAAGCGTCTCCTTTTCATCAATTGATCATAACCATGGCACCTTTAATGGTGGTATTTCCCGAGGCGGAAAGTTCGGCAGAGGCATTGGCCTTGGCGGCAAGGCTGACCTTGGCCGTACTGTTTATATTTAAACCCTCAAGTTTGATGTCCATGTCGGAGTTGATCTCAACGCCCATGGACGCGTTCATTTTGATTTTCCCCTTGGCTGAAACCTCTATATCCTTTGGGCTCTCCACCGTAATTGCGCTGGTACCCAGTATGATTTTGTTGCTGTTCTGGTCCAGTATACTGATGGACTTGTCATCATCACTCAGGATAATTTTATTACCCGAAGGCGTCTCAATTGTGACAATTTTCTTATCATCATTGAACTCAAGTTTGAGTTTACTCTTTGTTACCACTGCCTTGAAAAAATTATCATCATCAAGGGTATAGGGAGGCGGATTTTTGCTGCTGTAAAGGCTACCCAGAATCACCGGATGACAGGGGTCATTATTAAAATATCCCAACACCACTTCATCCCCGATTTCAGGCATAAAATAAGCCCCAATACCATTTGATCCATGAAATTTTGCGATTCTGGCCCAGACCCCCTGGGTATCATTTTTCATCACCGGGATAGACACCTGTATCTTATGCTCTTTTTCAGGATCCTCACTCAGTTGTTTGACAACCCCAATCTGAAGCCCTTCAACCCCTGGTAAAAATCCCGATGCCGAAGGCGAAATGATATCGGGTTTTTGGGTAAACCAATCCGGGGCAAGCCCGAATTCAACCTCGGTAAGCCAATTGCAGGGGGTAAAATAATGGGCGGCACTGCTGATGAAAACATCTCCGTTAAACCGGTTTCCCAACTTTTCCAGGGTCAAAACACTTCCGGGCTTGGCTTTTGCGTTACCCTGGAACTTTATTTTCCCCCTTATTCTCGCCAGCCCGGCCTTAAGCATGTGGGCATCTGCCCAGGCCTTGAGCCCGGTTTTTTCCAGGGGTGCTGTACTCTGGATATTCAATGCATCAAGCCCTATTACACCGGCAAGATCACTGGAACTTAAGTCACCCTGGGCATTTAAGGAGGGGGGACTGCCTGACTGGTCAACTGCATTCTGGGAACTTGGCTCCCAGGTGGTCCCTGTCACCTGGGACACCTGGGTCCTGGCATCCATCTGGGCATCAAGGGTGATGATATCACTTCCATAACGGATACTCAGCTGGGAGGCAGCATCGGTTTTGGGCGATGCCACCGATATTTTACCATCATCAACAATCACAAGCAGCCCATTGGCTTCTGCCCGGGAAAGCATAAAATCCCAGTCCGTGCAATAATACTGGACAAGCTCTTTGTAGGTGGTTGAGGTATTTTCAATATCCTGGGAAAGTCCGCCATATCCCTGGACAAGACTTGCGATGATATCACTGTCTTTTTTATCAACATAATTGGCATTTTTACGGCCAATGGTCATTTTCACCGCTTTATCCCGACAGTCTACAATCAGCTGGGCCTGGTTTTCATTTCCAATTCTGATCCCATGCTTTATGACGATCCCCTTAAAAATTGTCTCTGTCTTTTGTTCATATCCCGCATCAATCACAATTT
>PIVS01000651.1 GCA_003353855.1 Desulfobacteraceae bacterium | reverse complement strand
GTCTATCGTGATGGTTGTCATTGGGGTGAAAAAGTTTGCCGTGAAGCGGCTGCCTGCCTCAACAACTATCTCACAAAACTCCTCCGCTCCACAGTCGCTTCTATCCCAGCCTGCAAACTCAGCGATTTCATCGGCGATCGCTTCTGCCAGTACGACATCATCGTAGTCCATAGTCGCCTCACATCCCCCTGTGTTGCCGGTGTTGCATAGTTCGTTGCCCTGTGTATCCCTGAGAATCACATACCCATCGCCGATGCTCCTGATCGAAAGCTTGGGAAGGTGTCTCGAGAACACTACAACTACGGCTCCTTCTTGCCGACCATCTGGCCCATTGAGCTCCGGATAATCTTCAAGGTACGCAGGCAGTGCCTCTTCGAATGCCAGCTGATACTCATTTGCCGCATAATCGTCTACACCACCCGCAAACTTACGGGCATAGCTCCCACCACCACCAGCCCCACTGGCTTTTTCCCGTAAAATGCGTGTGTCGCCTGCCGGGCCTCCACCACCGTAGCCGCCACCACCACCGGCGCCATCGACACAGTTTCCGCCACGTCCCCATGGGCCTTCGAACGGCAGGGATTCAACCTGCCAGGTAGTTTCAGGCTGGTCCGTACCACTCCCACCCCGGCCGCCAATTCCGCCGGCGCCATCTTCACAGTCTCTTCGCCCGCCTCCACCTTCCGCGCCTTTGCCACCTTCTCCCGGTTTCTGGCCGTGGCCATTATTGCCGTGCGCGGTTGCATCACCATCTATTGAGGCTATGGCAGTACCCCCGTACCCTCCGCCATGACCGCTTCCCATGTTCGGCTGACCTGAGCCACCACCGCCGCCGCCGCCAGCCACCGCTATGAGGTTAGACGGGACGTGCGTCTCTGATTCGATTTCAGGAAAGGGAAATTCAGCTACCAGAGATGAAGCGCCACCGGATCCACCATCAGTTCCGTCTTGGCCGCGGGTTCCCTGTGAACCGATATAATAGACCAGATCATTAGTGTCGGCTAACGTCATAACCGATAATGCCACCCCACCAACACCTCCTTTGCCGCCAGCAGTACTTCCGTCCGTACCGTTTCCTCCGCTTCCTCCCAGTGCAATCACAGCAAAGGGATAGGATTCGTCGATTTTGTCCATGATGGGAAAACTTGAAAAACTATCCCTTGAACAATGGATGTCCCTGCATGTCAAAGACCCGGACGTAAAATATTGCATGGCTGCTTTCTCAGGATATTACGGTCTTGCCCCGTCAAATATAAATGCCCTGTTTTACGCCATTGCCACAGGTGAATACCTTGTTCACGGAGGCCAGTACTACAAAACACGATCCCAAGACCTGAGCGACACACTGGCCCAGGCCATTGAAGAAAAGAAGGGAAAAATTTTGTACAACACCATGGCAGAGCAGATTCTTTTTGATGAAAACAATGCCATAAAAGGGGTGGTTGACTCACAGGGAAAAGCACACCCGGCCAAGGCTGTCATAGCCAACTGCAGTGTGCCTGTTCTGTTTGACCGACTTATTCCCAAATCCCTTGTCCCTGTAGCCTATACAAAAAAGATTGAGGAAAAAAACACCTCTCTTTCAAGCTTTGTGGTCTTTTTGGGGCTAAATAAGGAACTTTCCCATATCAAGGATTATGAGATCGATCTTTCTTTTAAAGCAAACCGGTATGACAACATACTTGCATCCCAAGAAGATCTGGCCCGATCAGATATCGGGGTGACCATCTATGACAACCTGTTTAAAGGATACTCAGGGCCTGGTAAGACAACCTTGACCGTCATGAGTCTGGCAGATTACGGGCCCTGGAAAAAATTTCAAAAAGATTATTTTAACGACAATAAAGTGGCCTATAACAGGGAAAAGAACCGAATTGCCGCAAGCTTTGTCAAACGGCTTGAAGAGACGCTTATCCCCGGACTTTCTGATATGATTGAGGTCATGGAAGTCGGCACGCCCCTTACCAATATGTTTTATACTCAAAATCCCGGCGGCGCCATTTACGGATTTGACAGGGACATGGAACATTTGGCAACAAGGACACCCGTGAAAGGTCTCTATCTTGCTAGTGCCTGGTCCCATGGCGGTGGTTACACTCCGGTAATGATGGCCGGCAGGGAGGCTGCGTCAGAGATGCTCAAAGACTTCAAAAGCTGAGACCATAACGTGCATTGCCCTGGCCCGGGACTGCCTGCATGTGCCTTTGATGGTGATAATTCCTTCCGCTGACAAACCTTCTAGGTTTACTTTGTTTGCCCTGTGCTACCAATTTAATACATATTTTGATTTTTCAGGATAATTTCAAAAATCTGTAATACGTGTATTACATTTCTCAATAATCTTTAATAATTTAAAACTTTTAAGTCAAACTCATTTGCTTATCATTTATTCCAATATTTGAGAGACAAATATAATAGAGGTTAAAACTTTTAAGTCAAACTCATTTGCTTATCAGGTAGGTGCCGAACTGCAAACATCTGCGGTTTATCCGTCAGCATGTTTTTGTTAGGTTCTCCGCTTTTATCGTTCTTATATTGTTTATATTTTTCAACGTTTGTTGTATTTTTTCAGGTTTAA
>PIVS01001168.1 GCA_003353855.1 Desulfobacteraceae bacterium | reverse complement strand
GTGCTGGAGTTCAATACCCGCCTGGGAGATCCCGAGACCCAGCCCATTTTAATGCGCCTTGAAAACGATCTGGTCCCCCTGATGGAAGCCTGTTGTGACGGCACATTGCACAACCACACAACCAAAATTGATCCAAGAGCCGCCATGTGCGTTGTCATCTCCTCGGGAGGATACCCCGGCTCCTATGAAACAGGACATCAGATTCTGGGACTTGAACAAGCCAACCAAGTGAAAAATACAGTGGTTTTCCATGCCGGAACCGGCCTTGACGGAAACACCGTTGTCTCTGCCGGCGGCAGGGTCCTGGGGGTCACCTCCCTGGGCGACACCGTGGAAGAGGCCATAAACACCGCCTATGAAGCCTGTGCTAAAATTTCCTTCAAAGACCACTTCCACAGAAAGGATATCGGGGCCAAAGCCTTGAAACGACTGTCCATCCCGCCCAAAGTAGGGGTGATCATGGGCAGTGATTCAGATTTTTCTGTCATGGAAAAGGCCCTGTCCGTTTTGAAAAAATTTGATATCCCCTATTATGTCACCGTGTCCTCTGCCCACAGAACCCCGGACCAGGCAGCCCAACTGGCAAAACAAGCCCGGAGCAAAGGAGTAAAAGTGTTGATCTGC
>PIVS01000650.1 GCA_003353855.1 Desulfobacteraceae bacterium | reverse complement strand
TTTTTCCGGTCCCTTCCAGTCGGTTAAATAAGCGGCCCACCCCAGACAGGAAAAGATTTCTTCATTTTTCTGCCCATTTGTGGAGAGAATATATTTCAGGGGCTGCTTATTGCCTGCCGAGGCCGTGTGCCGGGCAAGGTCCACAAGATCTTCCAGGAGTTGGACTTCAATTTTATGATCATTGTCAAACCGTCTGCAGGAGCGGTTCCCTTTAACCAGGTCTTTAAAAGATTTCATGGGCTTATCCTTTGTCTATCCTTTGCAGGGGACCCGGGTAAACCGGGGCATATTAATATCCAGCCATTCTATGATCTTGTCCATTTCCCTGGACACTTCCTTTAATGCCTTGCCCCTGTGGCTGATCTCTCCTTTTTCTGCAATGGAAAGCTGGGCAAAGGTTTTGTTAAATTTTGGAAAAAAGAACAGGGGATCATATCCAAATCCGTTCTCTCCCCCAGGTTCCCTGGTAAGAACTCCTTCACACCGGCCTTCATAGGTCAGGGCTGCTCCTGTGGGCACGGCAATGGAAATCACACATTGAAAAGAGGCTTTCCGGTTCTCTTCATCCTTTAATGCATTCAATAATTTTTGCACATTATCGGCATCCGTGGCATCCTCTCCGGCATAACGGGCGGAATATATCCCGGGGGCACCGTCAAGTGCATCCACACAGAGGCCGGAATCATCTGCCATGGCAGGTAATCCCAGGACCTTTGCCGTAAAAGAGGCTTTTTTATAGGCATTGTCGTCAAAGGTCTCTCCATCCTCAATCACTTCTGGGATGGGTCCAAAATCTCCCAGGTTTTTGATTTCAATGGGGAAATCCTTGAGTAATGCCCTTATTTCCCTTGTCTTTCCTTTGTTGGTGGTGGCAAGAACAATTATCTGTTTCAATGGATGACTCCGTTTGTTTGATTAAAATTGATCTAAATTCTGGGTTAATATAAGTCCGGGGCAGGCTTTGTAAAGTACTCAGATTTTTAATGGTTTTGTTTTACCCGGTGTTTTGATGATATAGTTATTTTTGTTTCCAGAATGGATATTGTTTTATTGGCAATGCTGTTTATATCCTGAACATAATCAACGGCCCCCAGGTTAATTGCTTCCTTGGGCATGCCAAACACGACACAAGATTTTTCATCCTGTGCAATATTAATGGCCCCGGCTTTTTTCATATCCAGCATTCCTATAGCACCATCTTTGCCCATACCTGTGAGAATGATGCCAAGTGCATTGGCCCCTGCATATCTTGCAACTGATTTGAACAGAACATCCACGGCAGGCCTCTGGTAATGGACAAGGGGGCCGGTTTTAACCTCCACATAATATCTGGCACCGCTTCGTTTGAAGAGCATATGATAATTGCCCGGCGCTATCAGTACCTGACCGTTTAAAACCGTATCACCATTTTTTGCCTCTTTAACACTCATCTGGCACAACTCATTCAACCTTTCCGCAAAGGAGTTTGTAAACTGGGCCGGCATGTGCTGGACAACCACAATCCCCGGTGTGTTCCGAGGCAATCTGGTCAGAACTTTTCTTATGGCTTCGGTTCCGCCGGTGGAAGCACCAATGGCGATTATTTTATTGGTTGTTTCAGAAAGGGCCTTTGATTCAATGGCTGCCAAAGCGCGATTTGTGTTTTGAGGCATTGGTTTGGGTATCATTTTTACCCTGGAAACCGCCCTGATTTTTTCCGCCAGCTGAATGCTCATATCCCCCACGGAATATGCAGCACTCGGCTTGGATATGATTTCAAGAGCTCCCAGAGAAAGTGCTTCAAGGGCAAGCTTGCTCCCCTTTGTGGTTAAAGAACTTACGATGATGACCGGAAGGGGGTAGTACTGCATCAGTTTTTTTAAAAAGGTTATGCCATCCATGCGGGGCATTTCAATATCAAGGGTAATCACATCCGGGCTCAGCATTACGATTTTTTCCCGGGCAACATAGGGGTCTGGTGCGGTTCCGATAACAACAATACCTTTTTGTTTTGACAATTGCTCAGAAAAAACCTTTCTAACAACAGCAGAGTCATCCACCACAAGAACTTTTATATCCTGGACCATCGATAAATCTCCGGGTTTTCCATTAATATTCCATTAATCGACCTTTAATTGAATTGCCATTTTTGACTCTATCGTCTCAACAATGGTAAACACCTCTTTTGTTGCCATTGCTGAGCCATCAATCATTTTTGGGATGCCCAATTCAAAAGGGGCTTTTGTGTCTGTTTTGCTCAATGCATTGCCGCAGACCATGTTCAGCATTTCTGTCAATGTTCCTGAAAGATGTTCCCGGGTGAGATTTTTCAAGGGTTCGCCCATAAAATTTTCAGCCATTTCCGCCACAAGTCTTTCAGGGGCCATGAGTATCAAACGACCGGAAGCATTCCCTGTAAATGTTAATTCACAGGCCATATTTTTTTTATCCATTCCACACTGGGCAGGTATTGATTCCTCGCCAAATTCAATGGGCAGAAAAAACATGGTTTCCATGACTTCAGAAATCGAAGCCTTCATCGCTGTCATCAAAATCTTCTTCATAATTGATTTCTCCAAGAATATTGACAATTAAGTCT
>PIVS01000649.1 GCA_003353855.1 Desulfobacteraceae bacterium | reverse complement strand
TGGTCACCGGGACGGTTTTACGAAGATACGGGTCAGGAATTTTGTTCCAGTCAACGCAGGATCTATCCATCTCCAAAGGTTCAACTTCTCTCTTTGTAAAAGACAGATCTCCATTTTTTCCATAAACCGCCAACAATTACAGGGATACTTAGGATCAATGGTCTTAACTTCATCTGCCATATCAGCGATTTCGTCCAAATAAATGAAGTTTGAGGAAATGCAAACAGCCAAGGGTTTTGGGGTTAATTCAGCCTTTATATCCACCAAGGAATCATTCTGAATGATATGCGGGTCAAATCCATGGCAGGAGAGATATTGATACAGATAAATACCGTTAAGGGTTATCATCCCGGCATGAGTCAGGTAATGATCGGTATTGTAGGGGGTTATGTCAGGCAGGGATCGATCACACTGAACATAATTCATCAAATCCAACAATCCAACATATCTACCTTGAATCTTTGTCTGCAGACGGGAAATATTTTGGTTTACCTGGGCCTGAAACTCTGGAAGGTCAATTTCTTTAAAACGGTCTTTGTGCCTTACGGCCCTTTTCATGAGATTATCAAGTCGGTTCCTGAAATATTTATCATAATTGGTGGGATAATCAGTTGCAGTTATTATGACCCGATTATTAGAGTCCATTTCTGCTCCCGAAAAAAATTAAAAAGTCATATATGGAAAGATTGATTCAAAATCAATATCAATGTTTCGAAGTTGTGTAAAGAAATATTCAATTATATTTGTTATTCAAACCCAATCAAAAGTCACATGGGATCCCCCCTGGCACCTTTTGATGTTTTATGCCGAATCAATGGGGACGGAAGGGAACCTGGACCGGTCCGTGTGGGGATAAAATTTGGCCCCGGAAAACATGTTCATAAATTCCTGGTTCACATTCAGTTCAATATAGGTGATGGACTGCCGGATTTCCATAATCCTGTCAAAGGCAGAAGGGTTCCTGAGCAGCAGGGCTGCTCCGCCCAGAGAAGAGTTGCCCAGCACCTGAAACCGTGATCGGTCAATATCCGGAAGCATGCCAATGGAAATGGCAGAATCAGGATTGATAAAGGAACCAAAGGTACCTGCCACATAAAAGGTTTCCAAATCTTCAAACTCAAGGTCCGAGGTGTTTTTAACAATCACCTCCAGGATGGTGTACATGGCCGCCTTGGAGCTGGTCAAAGAGTTAAGGTCCACCTGGCTTAAAGTAATGTCATGGCCCGTTCCGGAATGGGCCTTGTCCACAAGGACAAAGGAAAGCTGCCCGGCCTCTTCCACAAGCCTGTCTTCGCAGACTGATCTTGAAAATTTTCCCCTGATATCGATCATCCCCGATAAAAACAGGGCGGCAGCCAGATCGATCATACCCGACCCGCAGATACCCACGGGTCTTTTTTCTTCAATGGTGTGAACCGCAACCTTCCGGGTAAGACGGTCAATGGTAACCCGGTCAATGGCGCCGGGTCCTGCGGTCATGCCCATTTTGCTGACCCCGCCTTCCAGTGCCGGGCCGGCAGCCCCTGCGCAGGCAATGAGCCAATCCCCGCTGCCCACCACAATCTCAGCATTGGTGCCCACATCCACCATGAGACAGGGGTTCTGTTTTTTATCCAAACCGGCAAATAAAATTCCGGCAATAAGATCTCCCCCAAAATAGGACCCTATATTAGGAAAGAGAAAAAGCAGACCGTGGGTCTGGATCTCAAGCCCCACCTCTTTGGCCATGAGGGTATCCGGAATATTCACACAGGGAATATAAGGCTCCCGTATAATCTCAAATGCCTCAATGCCCAAAAACAAATGGGTCATGGCCGTGTTGCCCGCCCCTGTCACAAGATAGATGTCTTTTGTTTCACACCCTTTTTCCCGGCATAACAAGGACAGGTTTTCATTCACTGCATCCACCACAAGCTTCTGGAGCTGGTCAAGGCCGCCTGGCTGATTGGAATGATGGATCCTTGCCAATACATCCGGACCAATGACAGCCTGGGGATTGTCAAACCCTGTTTCACCCATGGTTTGCCCCGACTCAAGGTCCAAAAGCATGATCACAATCCGGGTGGTGCCGATATCAATGGCCGCCCCCAGCACCTGGTGTGACTGAATTTTATCAGGCTCGATAAAATTTGGAGAAACAAGGGCCACCAGCCGCCAAGACTGGCGGTCTTTGAACAAAACCGCCCTTGCCTTGTAATCCCACCTTCTTAAAAAAGAGGGCAGTGTTTTAAGCAGATACAAAGGTATTTTAACCCCCTGGCTACCCAACTCTTTTTTTAAGGCCTGTTCCAGGCGCTGGGCATCGGAAGTGTTGTTTCCCAGAACCGGTTTTTCAATTTCTATACACCTGACAAACCCTTTGTCAGGGTATTTCGGGCTCACTTCCGAAGCTCCTCAAGGCGGGCCTTAACCTTTGGAAAATAGTTAAGCTCTGTATGGGGCATGAACAAAGCCCCCATATAATGATCCATATAGGAAGGGGTGGAGGCCAACTCAAAGTTTGTCATCATATTCACCACCTCGGCCACGTTCCTGCGAAGGGAATTGGTCAGGCAATTGATCCGGCATCCCAAAAGGGA
>PIVS01000648.1 GCA_003353855.1 Desulfobacteraceae bacterium | reverse complement strand
GCACCCGAAGGCACACAATGTTGTGTGCCTTCGGGTGCCGGGGTATATTTTTCAGGGTTATAAAAAAAGTCCAGCTGTTTCTTGACAAAAGGCAAAAAAGCATTTACTTATCCTTTTTTCTTTGTGATAGTCAGTGAAAGCTATATTTTCTATATGTGTTATACATGTCTTTTTCTCACCCTGGATATTGACAATTCACCATTACAGCTCTATTTTATAACAAACGTTCGAAATAAAAAAATAATTAAGGATGCCTATGCCGAAAATTGTTGACCATGATCATATCCGTGAAAAAATACTGGAACGCTGTTTCAGCATTTTCAGCAGCAAAGGGTATTCAAACGTCTCCATCAGGGAAATTGCAAAGGAAACCGGGACATCCACCGGCACCCTGTATCACTACTTTAAAAATAAAGAGGATATCCTTGAGCAGTTGTTTGTTTATATCCGGAAAAAGAATTTCAACCGCTATCTTAAAATGATTGAAGGCGTTGATTCGGTTGAAGAACGGCTGGAACTGATAACCAGTTTCTGGAAAAATCATATTGAAGAATATCAGCACCTGATATTGCTGGCCATTGATTATAAGCGGACCAAATCCGGTGAAGATGCCATCCACGGGTTTCATGATTTCATGGAATTTTATATCAATGCCCTGTCCGAGACCCTGAACATATCCGTCCAGACAGCAAAGATGCTGGTTACCTATCTGATGGGACTCGTACTGACGTCTCTGCTGGTGCCCGGTATCATGAAGGCCGATGAACAGATCAACGTCCTGCACGAACTCCTCCGGCTGCAGCAGGAGGAGGGAATCAAATAACAGTTCTAAGCTACGACCGATCAACCTGAGAAGGAGATAACGTGAAAGCAATCGTTTACAATCATTATGGAAAGCCTGACGTTCTTGAAGAACAGGAATTAGACACCCCGTTGTTGAAGCCGAAGAAAATTTTAATCAAAGTGCATGCAGCAGGCGTCAACCCGAAGGACTGGCTGGTAAGAAAAGGAAAATTTCAGCTTTTTACGAAAAAAGAGTTCCCCAAGCAACTGGGCTATGATTTTGCGGGAGTTGTGGTTGAAACAGGCGTTGGGATTGATACGGTAAAACCGGGAGCCCCCGTATACGGAATGATCAACGGTTGGACAGGAACCACCTATGCCGAGTATCTCATTGCCGGGCCTAACGAACTTTCCCCTATGCCGGACAATCTCACATTTGCCCAAAGTGCTGCCGCTCCCCTTGCGGCCCAGACCGCATTACAGGCACTCAGGGATATCGGAAAAGTCCGGGCAGGCCACCGTGTTTGCATCAACGGAGCATCCGGAGGCGTCGGCACCTATGCCGTCCAGATCGCTAAAGCCTTTGACTCACAGGTAACAGGGATCTGCAGCAATGCCAACGCAGAACTTGTCACCCGCCTTGGAGCAGATCGCGTCATTGACTACCACTCCCAGAACATCCTGAAACAGGACAAAAAATACGACATTTTCTTTGATGTCTTCGGCAACTCTAATTTCAAGAAGGTGAAACAGATCCTGAAACCCGGCGGAATCTATATTTCCACAATCCCCTCCCCCGCAAGACTTGTAAAAGACCTCTGGCACCGGATAAACCCCATCGGCAAAGAGGAGAGACTGGTGGTCGTGAAATCAAAAACCCAAGATCTGCTGTTTCTAAAGGAATTAATTGAAAAGGAAAAGATCATCCCGATCGTGGACAAAACATTTCCCCTGTCCCAGGCCCGGGATGCCCACACCTACGTTGAAACCAAACGGGCACGAGGTAAAATCGTCCTGAAAGTTAGGGATAGAGAGACCCCATAAGCAACTGGACACCAGTTTCGAAACACACCCAAACGACACCATAATCGTTTGGTGAACCGATCAGGTCTAACTAAATTTAACCCTTAAACTATTCTCTTTTTTTTGCTTTACCCCCTCGTTTAGAGGGGTTTTTGTTTTATATATAATTTTGTTAATATTGCACCTCTGTTTGTTTAACGAATAATTTAGTAGAACCCCCCCTCCTTCCCTTTTCTTCCCAATCACTTGCTCACAGGAGGGGGTTTTTAAAAAAAGTATATATTTTATATTTTTATCGATTTTTTTTCGTAACTTAAATGCAGGTTAAACTAAACGATAGCATTATGGTAGTTTTAAGAAGATCGATATTAACAGAAGTAGTTCATACAAAGGACATTTGTATTACCCAGGAGCAATTGAGCAAAATTGATACCTTTAGGGAACCAATAGAAACAATAGTTCCAGGTTTTTCTAAGGAAACAATAAATTTTTTAGTTTATGGTTTTACACAAGATGAATGGGATGCATTTTTTAACGGATAATTTTGTATATTTGACTTGTGATTTCATGGTATTGATCACAACCGATTATTAATACTAAACCCACTTCCTACTCAGAGTGGGTTTTTATAAATACTGACTGTGCAATGATTGGAGTTAACCTACCTGCACGTGATTATAGATGACTGCAGCCGTTATATTGTTCACGGCAGGTTTTATTTAACCGAATCGGTAGAGCCCCTGATTTACGATCTTATGGGGGGAGTCAAACGGTTTG
>PIVS01001167.1 GCA_003353855.1 Desulfobacteraceae bacterium | reverse complement strand
AATGAGGTGCTACTTTTTTTACTGCTACTTCTGTTTTTACTTGATTTTCCATGTTTCTATTTATTTAATATTTTTTAAAATCCATAATTCAACTTTTGCCGGTATCCCTCTATTTTTCCAAGTACTGAGCAACATACTGATTTGCTTACTGGTCTTGTTCTCAAAAAAAGGTATCTGATAAAAAAAAGCAACTTCCTCCCAAGTTGCTTTTTTATTTTGTTGTTCAGATAATTTAGTCTTTAATTCAAAGAATATTATCATGCTTCGTTGTAACATTTTTGAAAAACTTCATTTATTTTTTCTGGAGTAAATAATTCAGGGAAAATTTCAATGTAATCAACCAATGATTCTCTTGCATCTTCCTCCTCATAAGTATAAGCAGTTTCATAGTTATAAAATTCATAGCTTATAATTGCATCAACTCCCATGTGTTCAACTCTTTTTTTGATTCCTTCATTATGGATAAGTTCAAAATCTTTATTTAATTGATCGCAGTTTTTTGCTGGGCAGATTAACCCTGAACCCATGTTGAAATACTTAACACCTTCTTTTTTCTTTTCCTCAACTTGTTTATTTGAAAAAGCAAAAAATGCTCCCAAAGTTTCAAATAATTTTGTTGTTTCTTT
>PIVS01001166.1 GCA_003353855.1 Desulfobacteraceae bacterium | reverse complement strand
TCTATCCTTTCGGATATGAGTGAAGGTAAATTAGATATGAATGACAGATCATTTATGATTCGTACCGGAGAACGTGGTGCTATTCAGTTTAGTAAAGCAGTTACTGCTGAAGCTTCTGGATGGGTAGCGTTAAGAGGTTACAATCAGCCTGCTTTAATTAACAGGACTGTATCTGACATGCATGGAAACTCATTGAGTGCTGGTTACCAGTTCACAGAATGGTTTGCTCCTAACAACATCAAAGTAACTCTTGAAGTTGATTCACTATATGATGACAAAGTAAGACATAAGTTACTTGACCCTAGAGGTGGAGTTGCTGAGTCTAGACGTTATGATATCTTATATATGGGTTCAGAAGATGAGCCTAATGTCCAAAAGGTAGAAACTACAATGGGTGAGCAAAGAGGTTACCTACAAGGTTTCAGAAATCCTTGGACTGGTGATACTAGTGTAATGTATATGGGTACTATGGAAGATAGTGCTACTTATACCCGTTACGCTAATCAAGCTGTAGTTGTTTTAGATCCTTCTAGAACAGCAACACTATTACCAAGTCTATTGGCTTAAAATAATGCTAGGGAGTAGGAAACTACTCTCTCCATTATACTAAATTTAAAAACAATGGCA
>PIVS01001165.1 GCA_003353855.1 Desulfobacteraceae bacterium | reverse complement strand
CGCCATGTGGTATGGCCGGGCAAAAGCTGCGGTGACTGCAGGTTTTGTAAATCAGGCCGGGAGAACCTGTGTGAGGATATGAAAATAACCGGGTTTCACATGGACGGCGGTTTTGCCGATACTGCCGCAGTTCCCCGAAAAAGTCTGATACCCATCCCCCGTGACATGGATATCCATGTTGCCTGTTTTGCAGAGCCTGTGGGGTGCGTGATCAATGCCTTTGAGAAACTGGATATTTCATCCCATGACCGGATTCTGATAATAGGGGCCGGAACCATGGGACTTACCACAGCCTTGTATGCAAGATCTCTGGGCCTTAGGCCGTTATTGTTGGAAAAAAGCGCCCGAAAAATATCCCGTATCCAGCCATTTTTAAAGGCTACGAACATCAATTGTGTAAAAGAAACCCAGACAGGTGAATTTGATATTGTCATTAACACCTGTGCCGATTATATCGCCTTTTGTGCCGGTATTGTTAAAGTGGCAAAGGGCGGCCAGTTTTCCTTTTTCAGCGGCATCACCAAAAACGAGCATATTGAAACCAATCTTTTAAACCTGCTGCATTACAAAGAGGTTAAAGCAACCGGTGTTTACGGTATGACCCGGGCGCACATGGAAAAAGCGGTT
>PIVS01000140.1 GCA_003353855.1 Desulfobacteraceae bacterium | reverse complement strand
ACGGCCTTTTTCTTGTCCCAGGGTCACTTCGTCTGGATTGTAGGTATATGATTCCAGATAGTCCAGATAGACGGGAGTGAGGAAATAACAGGTGTTTTCAAGATAGGCTTTCTGGCTTTTTGTCAATGAAAGATAGGCCATCTTTTTAATTTCCTGTCTGACCTTTTGGGCAAATCCGTCGGGAAAAGAGGTGCCCCCCCCCTGTTGGTAAAATCATATTCTGCCTGGGCCTGGGGATATATTAAAAAATCGGGGCATCACCGGTGTGATCATTTATGGCCTAGCCACTGATTATTGTGTAAAGGCAACCGCCTTGGATACCCTGGGATTTAAGGTTTCTTTGGTTGAAAGCCTGTGCCGGGGGGTGGAAACAGATACCACCCGGTCTGCCTTGGATGAGATGCTGGCAGCCGGGGGGTCTATCCTACCGATTATTTGAAAGATTTTTCAAACAGGTCTTCCATGGCTTTTTTGGCATCTTCGGTCAGGTTCCTGGTACCGGTACCGGTAAAAGTTTTGTGGGAGATCACAGGAGTGACCTGCTGCCAGGAATTGTCTATCCAGGAAAACCATTCCTTGCGATCCTGCTCATAGACAAATATGGGGCGGTTAAAAAGTTTTCCCAGTTCCACCCCCCATCCGGTACCCCCTTTGACGGTTTTGTCCGGGAGGATCCAGCCGATGACAAAAATCTGGTATCCGTTATTGATCATGTGAAAAATAGATTGGATAACCTTCCGGATTTTATTAACCTTGGAAAAGGATCTGCCCATGCGGGCAGAAACGATATCCATACTGATATCTCCTTTTTTCAGCTCTTCGTCGGTGAGCATTTTTACCCCGACGTTCCGGTTGAGGTTGTGGCCTTCAAAGGAAAAATTAATTTCCTTCATTCCGTATTTTTCCGCCAGTTTGCCAAATTCTGCCTCCGCCCCTCTGTGGCCGCCACTATAAAAAATAGTTTGGGATGCATCATTCATAATGTGTTTACTCCTTGGTATAGATTGCGTTTTTATAAGAAAATATGGTCATGCATTTATTCAAAAGAAAATTATCGTATCATATAAAAAACGAAAATATTAATCAACAAAGAACTGATGTCAACCAAGATACATTAAAAATGTGTTGCTTAAAAAGCAAATGCTGAAAATCAACTGATGGTATAGGTGTTTCTGCCGGAGTTTTTGGCAAGGTACAAAGCCTTGTCAGCGGATTCAATGAGTTGGGTGGGACTGACGTCTGCGCTGGGAACCATGGTGCTCAGGCCGAAACTGACCGTAACATGTTTGGCCGCGGGGGAGGCAATGTGGGGGATCCCCAGGGATTCTATATTATCCAGCATTCGTTGGATGATTAATACCCCGCCTTCTTTATCTGTTTCCGGCAGGATGGCGGCAAACTCCTCCCCCCCGTATCGGGCGATGGTGTCCACATCCCTGAAAATGCTTTTTACAAGGCCTTTGGCCACTTTTTTGAGACAGTCATCCCCAATGACATGTCCGTAGGCGTCGTTAAAGGCCTTAAAATGATCAATGTCAGCAAGAATCAGGGACAAAGGTTTTTGGTGCCGGGTTCCCCTCTGC
Source organism: Desulfobacteraceae bacterium (assembly GCA_003353855.1). Classification (GTDB taxonomy): domain Bacteria; phylum Desulfobacterota; class Desulfobacteria; order Desulfobacterales; family Desulfobacteraceae; genus NBML01. The sequence continues at coordinate 9,099 of PIVS01000140.1, read as the reverse complement.
CATTCCCGGGTCATGGTTTCATCGAAAAAGCGTCTGTTGGGCAGGTCGGTGAGGCCATCAAGGGAAGAGAGTTTACGAAGTTTTTCATTGGATTCTTCAAGCTCATGTTTCAGGGTTTCCAATTCCATTACCTTGGCATCCAGCTCCCGGGTTTTTACTTCCAGCAATTGGCGCTGACGGTAGAGTTCGAGAAAGATTTTTACCTTGCTTGTTAATACATCCGGTTCCAATGGTTTGAACAGATAATCCACGGCACCAGACCCATATCCCAGAAAAACCTGGGATTGTTCTTTGTGGGCGGCGGTTACAAAGATGATGGGAATGTTTTTGGTTTTTTTGTTTCCCCTGAGCAGAGTTGCGGTCTCATATCCATCCATGACCGGCATCTGAACATCCAGAAGAATCAGGGCAAATTCGTGGTCAAGGGTTTTTTCAAGGGCTTCGTGCCCTGAGTTTGCCCGAACAATATTCAATGTCGGGGATTCAAGCACCTGTTCAAGGGTGAGAAGGTTCTCAGGTCGGTCATCAACAATCAAGATGGATATTGCTCTCATTTAAATTTCCTTTATCTGATTGATATACGGTGCAATCTCTTTCAAATCAAGTATTTTATCTACACCGGCCTGGTTTATGGCGGATAATGGCATGACATCCACCTCTGCTGATTCCGGGGATTGTGCAATCACAAGGCCGTTGAACTGCCTGATCCGTATAATGCCGTTTGTTCCGTCTGAATTGGCCCCTGTGAGAATGATACAAATCAGCCTGTCCAGATAGGCGTCTGCTGCTGTTTCAAATAATACATCAATGGAGGGCCTTGAATATTGTACTTGTTCCGCCGTGGACAGGGCAATGGTTTTATTCTGCTCCACCAGCATGTGATAGTTGGCCGGGGCAAAATAAATAGTATTGTTTACAATGGCTTCCTTGTCCTCGGCCTCTTTTACCCCAAGGGAACATATTTTATTAAAATGGGTTGCCAGAAAAGAATCGGAGCCCGGGCTTAAATGCTGGACAATGAGGATAGGCAGGCCCAGATGCCCGGAAAGGCTGGGCAGTATGGCGGTCAGTGCGGAAAGACCTCCTGCTGATACGCCGATTACAATGGCTTCATACCGTTTTTTCATACTCCTCTTTTCCATGATTATCGCTTTTTCCTGTAAATTTTTTCCTGGCCTGCAATGGGCTCAAACCTGTCTTCCATGTCCGTGAATTTGAGGCTTTCCTTGGATCCAAGACAGAGATAGCCGCCGGGGCAAAGGCTGTCATGGAAAAGTTTTAACACCCTGTTTTGCAATTGTCGGTTAAAATAAATCAGCACATTTCTGCATAGGATCAGGTTCATTTCCCCGAACACGCCGTCGGTGACCAGGTTGTGGGATGAAAATAATACCTTTTCCTTTAGGGATTGCCTGAGGATGACATTGTGGTAATCGGCTGTATAATAATCGGAAAAATCTTTTTTCCCGCCGGACTGCTGATAATTGCCCGTATATGTCTTCATCACCTCAAGGGGATAAATACCGTTCTTGGCCTTTTCAAGGATGAGTTCGTTAAAATCCGTGGCATATATTTGTGAGCGATGCTTTATCTTTTCCTCTTCCAATAGGATGGACATGGAATAGACTTCCTGACCGGCGGAGCAGCCTGCATGCCACACCTTGATAAAGGCATAGGTTTTTAAAAGGGGAATAATTTCCTGTCTGATTTTTTTATAAAATCCAGGGTCTCTGAACATTTCCGTGACATTGATGGACAAATCCAGGAGCAGGTTATTAAAAAAAGTTTCATCATAAATGACCCTGTGCATCATCTGGGCGTAATTTTTCATATTGCTGATGTTTAAGCGGTGCCTGAGTCGCCGCTTGGTGTGTGCATTGGCATAGTCCTTGAAATTATATCCGTATTTTTGATGGATGGCTTCCAGCAGCATCCGGATTTCCAGGTTTTCATTTTCCAGGCTTTCTTTTTTGCCATCATGGTTCATGAGTATAGCCAGACCTTTAGCATGGAAATTAGTTTGTCCGGATCCACGGGTTTTGCAAGGTAGTCATTGGCTCCGGCTTCAATACATTTATTTCTGTCCCCTTTCATGGCTTTGGCAGTGAGGGCGATGATGGGCAGTTTTTCCTTGGTTTTCCGGATCTCCTGAATGGCCTCATATCCATCCATCCTGGGCATCATGATATCCATGAGCACAATGTCAATCTCTTTGTGCTCATGGGCCTTCTTAGCCCCTTCTATGCCGTCTCTTGCTATGAGGATGGTCATTTTGTTGTCCTCCAGCACAGAGGAAAGAGCAAAAACATTTCTCATGTCATCATCCACCAGAAGAACGGTTTTCTCGCTCAATACGGCTTCCTTGTCATGGACCATCTTGAGAATTTTTTGTTTTTCCTTGGGCAGGTCTGCTTCCACCCTGTGGAGAAAAAGGGCTGACTCCTCCAGCAGGCGTTCCGGTGAACGTACCCCTTTGATGATAATACTTTCTGTGTATTTGCGCAGTTTTTTGTCCTCATCCGGGGTCAAATCCCTGCCAGTATAGACAATTACCGGAATCTTGGAACAGGTCCTGTGGTCACGGATTTTTTTTAAGAGCTCAAACCCGGACATATCTTCCAGGCCAAGGTCAAGGATCATGCAGTCAAAGCGTTGGCTGGTGAGCGCTTCATAGGCCTGGACACCCGTGGAGACCATGAGGGTTTCAACATCCCCGTTGCCGATCAACTCTTTGATACTCCGGCGCTGGACAGAATCATCCTCCACCACCAGCAGTTTTCTCACAGGGTGGGTGATAATATTTTCAATCTTGGAAAAGGTATCCTCCACCTTTTCCATGGTCACGGGTTTGGTCAAAAAACCCACTGCCCCCATGCGCATGGCATTAAGAGAGCTGTCCGCCGCAGACATGAAATGGACTGGTATATGGCGCAGGCCTGAGCTGTTTTTAAGCCGGTCCAAAACTGTCCATCCGTCGATTCCTGGCAGGCTGATGTCCAGCATGATGGCGCTGGGTTTATAATAATCGGCAAAATGGAGGCCGGATTCACCGTCATCTGCAATGATGCACTTAAATCCCCGTTCCCGGGCAAAATCCCTCATGGTTTTGGCGGAAATGGGATCATCCTCAATGATCAAAAGGCTTTTGTCTCCGGTTGACAATATTTTTCTGTCATCCCGGACAGAGGTGCTTTGGACCATGGGGTCCGGGTCTTGTACCACCTGTTTTTCAGAAACAGGAACTATCTTGTTTTCATTGGTCCCGGCCGGCCTCTTTTTTGGAGGGTTTGGCCCGGATGCCTGGGACAAGGTTTCTTTGGAATGGCGTTCCGGGATCACAACGGTAAAGGTGCTGCCTTTTTTTTCTTCACTTTCAAGGTGGATAAATCCCCCCAGCAACTTGGCCAATTCCCTTGAAATGGAGAGTCCAAGGCCTGTGCCGCCATATTTTCTGCTGGTGCTGCCGTCTGCCTGTTGAAAGGCTTCAAAAACAAAAGCCTGCTGTTTCCTGGGAATCCCTATGCCTTCATCTTTTACGGCAAGGGCAATCGCTGTTTCAGGGGCCAGGGTTTGGCCCGACAAAAGTGTTTTTGACGGGCGGGAGATGGTAAGGTTTACCTGGCCCTGTTTGGTAAATTTGAATGCATTGGTCAGAAGATTCCGCAATATCTGCTGCAACCGCAGTGGATCCGTGTAAATGGTATCGACCATGCCAGGGGCTCTCGTGATATTAAAATCAATCTCCTTTTCCCGGGCAAGATTGGCAAACATTCGCTTTAAGTCATCCTCTATGTGGGTAATTTTCACATTTTCCGGTATCAGTTCTATTTTCCCGGCCTCCACCTTTGACAGATCCAAGATTTCATTGATCAGGGTGAGAAGGTCTTCACCGCTGGAATGGATGGCATCGGCCGATTCAATCTGTTTTTGGGTCAGATTCTGCTTTTTGTTTCCGGCCAAAAGTTGGGACAGTATCAGGATGCTGTTCAAGGGGGTTCGAAGTTCGTGGGACATGTTTGCTAAAAATTCAGATTTGTACTTGCTGGCGATTTCAAGCTCCTGGGCCTTGGTCTGTATATTTTCCTGGGCATCAACCAAGGCCACATTCTTTTTCTCGATGGACTCTTTCTGCTCCGCAAGGTTCCGGGTTTGCTCTTCCAGTTCTTCATTGGTCACCCGAAGCTCTTCCTGCTGTGCCTGGAGTTCTGTTTCAGATTCCTTGAGCGCCTTTGCCTGTTCCTCAAGTTCTTCATTGGTGACCCTCAGTTCCTCCTGCTGTGACTGAAGTTCTGCTTCAGACTCCTGTAAGGCCCGGGTTTGCTCTTCCAGGGTTTGGTTTTTAGCCAGCAGAGTCTGCTGGTGCCCCTGAGTCTCTTCAAGTAGTTGTTTAATGATTCTGCGGGATTTGGCCGTGTTCATAAGAATGGTGGTGTTTTTAATGTTTTGTTCAATAAATTGTTTTTGAAGATCTGTAAACCGGGTAAGGGATCCCAAAAGAAAAACGCCTATCAGATCCTCTTCAAAGGTAATGGGAACAATGATATAGGAGCTGGCTGTTTTCTGGCCTGCCCCATAATGGATCTTAGGCGCTTCCTTTAAAACATCGTTAAAGAGGATGGTTGCTTGTTCCAGGGCGGCCTGGCCCACCATTCCTTCTCCAATTTTAATGGTATTAAAATTACCCTCCCTGTCTGTAAAGGCATAACTGGCGTAGAGTTTCAATATGCCTTCATCATGGCGGTACAAAGCTCCCAGCTGGGCTCCCAGGTGTTTGGTGATAAAGGAGATAAATTTACGGCCCAATTGTTTTTCATTCATTTCCCCGCGCATGGCATCATCCAGGCCTTCTTTCCCGGTTTTAAGCCAGTCCTGATCATGGAGGGTCTTTGCCATTTGGTTCAATGCCCATGCCAGTTTTCCCAGTTCATCTCTTCGTTTCAGTTTAAGGGTTTTGGTAAGCTCTCCATTGGCTATGGCCTGGGCAAATTTTACATCCTCGATAATGGGCCGAGTAATACTTCTCGATAGAAAAAAGGCCCCGACCCCAATGAGGGTTACCAGTAAAATGGAAAGGCCCAGGGTTTTAGACAGGATGCGCCGCATCGGAGCTTCCACTTCATATTTGTCAATCTTGGAGATTAAAAACCAGGTCATTCCTGCAATATCCAGCCTGTTATAGATAGCCAGCACTGCTTTTCCCGCACTGTCCACATAGAGACCCCTGCCCCCTTCATACCCTTTTTTTACGGCATCTTTCCAATAGGCAAGAGTCCTGTCAAGGGAAAATCCGATGACATATTTGCCGTCTCCCATTGTTTGAATATCACTTCTCAGCTCATACCGTTCCTTGGAAGAATCCCAGTTAAGGAGATAGGATTCACCGGTCTGGCCCATGCCTTTTCGGGATTCCATGATGTCACTGATAAAGGCCGGGGTGACCTGGATGATGACGGCTGCCACTAATTTGCCGTCGGAATCTTTTACGGGCTGGCCGAAAAATGCAGTTTCCATTCCCTTAGCCGGCTCATAGGGTTCAAAATCGATGATCACCCCCTCCCCTGTTTCCACAATTGTTTCCCATGCCCTGGCAAGGCCGCTTCCCGCATAGGTGGCCCGGGTAACATTGTTACCGACGTTCTGGAAGTTTTCATTGGAAAAGAGGATATGGCCGTACTCTGAGTCAATGATTTTGAGATCCTGGCAGCCATAGGAGGCAACAAACCGTTTCAGGGTATCTGCGTAGGTTCTTTCCAGGGCCTTGTATTTTTTTGTTTCAAAAATATGGGTGCGGGTTCGCAGGTCATGGTATTCAATTATTTTTTTGCTGAATTCCAGTACCTGGTCGCTTCCGGCCAGTGCTCTTAATTCAGTGGATCGCTGTTTGAAAACCCCTTCTATCTGACCTGTTCGAATGGCCTGGACAGCTATTAGCTCGTTGAAAGACTTTTCTATCAAAGCGTTAATGGTTAGTTTGCTGCCGTAATATCCGGCAAATAAAAGGGGCAAAATTCCGGTCAGAACAAATAAGATAACCAGTTTGGGCCGTATTCTCAGGTCAGGCAGTTTAAGCATCATTTACTCATCCTCATTATTTGCGGATAGGGGAAGGGCAATAGTCTGCCCGACTCCAGACGTTTGCTTCATTAACAGCTAGGAAAACAGCATGGTTACGATAGCATAAAACTAAAAAGAAATACACGGATTATCCGCCCCAAATATCCAGAAAGTCCGTTGAAAAAAAAAGAAAAAATGATACACTGTTTTCAACATATAAAAACTTTTAAGTTCCAAGAACAAGGAAAGGATGTTTGTGAAATCAAAAGCTCTTGAAGTCAATCTTTCCGGCACCCGAGCCGATGTCACCATTGATGAAAAATATCAACTGCTCCTGGACATTTTCGATGGGTATGTGGGAATTTTAAACCGGTTGGAGATTTTTTTAAAAGAATTGTCCCATCCTTACCGGAACTGGGGGTTTATTGTCAGTGAAGCCCGGCATTTTACCCTTCATTATTTTTATCTTTACAAACCCCATCCAGAGGGCAGACAAGCCCTGGAACTCTTTGCCGATATTTTTATCACAGCCTTTGAATCCCCGTCGGAGCAGGAAGTCAGGGCGGCTGCCGTGGATAACCTTATGCTGGTGCTCCAGCACATTGCCAAGGAATCCGGAAATGAAGTTGCTAGGTTTTTTCCGGTGATGGAAAAAGAAATCAATAGGATCCATTCCTATGAAGACAAGGATTTTCATTTTTTTGTCTGCTCCTATTATCAGCCGGACAGGCTGGCCCAGGTGCTTCTGGAGAATCTGGAGAAAAACCTAGCATCAAGCCCTGACCAGGGTGTTTTTTTGTCACTGAACCGTCTGCTGGTCAAGTTTTACAGGGCTTCCTTTTCCTATTGGCTGGCCCAGGACGACCCGGTTGAGTGGATGCGTGAAAACATTGATGAATGGAGACTCAACGACGGGCTTATCCAAAGCCTGGACGCTATTTCCCATTCACGGCTGGCCATTTGGCAGGAGAGCCTTGGGGAGATTGTCCTTACCCGGGGGATGGAATCTTCCGACACCACATTCCTGCTCATCCAATTGACGGGATACAGGGATTTTGTCAAAAAATTCAAAGAGGTTCCCCGCCAGATTCTGGAGCATTCCCAGGGCAAGACCTATGGCAAGTATTTCAAACTTACCTTTCTCTTTTATATTATCCATGCGCCGGGGCTCGCAAGAATCCATAGGGAGGCCCTGGGGGACATCCACAGAACCCTGATCCATTTGATCGGGGACCGGGGGTTTAAAAAGGATATCAGGATTGTGGACCAGACCTTTGCCCTGCTCAAGGAGCATAAGGGCAGGTATCCTGGCACGGTGCTGGAGTGTATCCACAAGATTGGCGATGCCGTATATAAAACCGATGAAATCGAATTGATCAACCATTTTATTGACAGGGCAGTGGACCACGGGTTTCAGTTTCCCATGATACAGGGAACCGGGGAAGACTGGCAGATCCAGGGAAATAATGCCCATGTGAAAAACATCCGGGTTTTTCTGGATCTTATTGGCCAGGAGCCCAAAAAGTCTAAACGCCTCTTATCTGCCCTGATCATTTCCCTGTCCATTGGCGGGGTTTTTATCCGGGATACAGACCTTTTTCCCCGGGATATCACCAAGTTTTTAAATTCAGATATCGGGCCGGTCTTTAACCTGGTCAAGCAATTGGCAAGGCTTTTGCCGGCCTTCTTTAATGAAATCGGGGCCGAAGGCGAGCTCAGGGATATCTCCACCCAGCTGGATGAGTCATGTTATCGGCGGGACCGGTTGGTTCATTTTTTAAGAAAGCAGTGCCATGTGGAAAGTTCCAGCCGGATTGTGGAATTTATTCAACAGGTTATTATCTTCTGGAAAACCCGGGATAAAACTCCTCTTAAACCCTTTGTCCCGCCCTCAATTTATGAGGAGGTCAGCCCCACCGGGCGTTTTGTTGACGGGCCGGGCAAAATTCTTTTGTTCCTTGAGTCCAGGAATCTGATCCAGCCGGAAGATTATCTCATGTATAAGCAGGAGGCCCTGGACCAGCTTGTGGACGAGGTTGAAGGCGTCCAGGAGCTGGACCGGTCCCGGGTCAAACTTATGTTCCGGTTTTACCGGCTGCTCAACGAAAAATACGGGATAAGCAATCTGGACTTGAAAGATTATCTGACCGCTTTCAGGGCAGAACACATGCCCGACCCCCAGCGCTTGATTGCAGCCCTCGAAGAAAGAGACCTGGAAACCAAGATTGAGTTTTTGCTCAATTATATGCTCCAGCTCAAGGAGATCATTCTTTCGGACAAGAGGTATGAGGTCAATGAGGCCATTTATCACAAACGGCATTTTGCCGTGGATATTCCCTCAATGTACGGCCGTTACAATGAAGCAAAGTTTGATGCCCTGGGCCTGACCCTGCGCATTGAGAGTATTGTCAATGTTTTGTTTGAAGATCTGATTAACGGGATTGACCTGCGCCTGATCACCAAACCCACCTTTGTCAGAATTTTCAGTATTCTGATGCTCTTTCGCAAAGCCTTGAGCCTGGATGGTATTGTGTCCAATAAACTGGATACTCAGCTGGAATTTTTAAAATATTCCGTGAATATCACCACCTGCTCCTTTACCCAGTATCTGGATATTTTCAAGGGGTTTATACGGGCGGTTGCCGATGGGGTCAGCGATCATTTTAACACCATCCATTCCGGAAACCTGGTCCATATGGAATCCAGAATCGGAAAAGAGCAGATTCTTATCAAATATCTGCCCGGGGCCTATACCGACAATGGCGCGGACATTAACGTAAAGATGGCCAAGAAGCTGGACCAGCGGGTGGCGGATATTTTTTTCAGGGATAGAATTGCCACTTCCCTGGGGTTGCAGCAATTGGATGTTTTTTTAAACCGGATTCTGCACACCCTGTTCCGGCAGTCTGAAAAACTTTCCCAGGATGAGCTTTCCGCCCTGCTCAATTATGATCCCAAATGTTCTGTTACCAATATTGATGACGAAGATCCCATCTCCAACAACATCATCTATCTGGGCAACAAGGGATGGAATCTGATCAAGCT
>PIVS01001164.1 GCA_003353855.1 Desulfobacteraceae bacterium | reverse complement strand
TAGACACTCTCACCTTTTTTTAATGTTTCCCGCATATTAATCAGCTGAGTTTTCACGCTGCCATCCAGAACAAGATCACCGATTTTTGTTACCACTCCGCCAATAAGGCTTGGATCCTGTTCAACATTCAGAACAATAGTTTTCCCCGCCTTCTTAGACAAGGCGTCCTTGATTTTTTCTATGGCTTCCGAGGAAAGCTCGGTTGCAGATATGACACTGGCCTTAACAACTCCCTTGAGTTCATCGGCCAGATCATTATAGTGGGAAGCAATCTCCCGCAAAAAACCTATTCTGCCCTTATCAAACAAAAGAACCAGAAAAGATTTCATTATGGCAGACAAATCCGTTGCAGCCAGAACTGATTCCAACACTTTTTTCCGGTCGTTTTTGTTGTACAGGGGGTTGGTCAAGGCCAGCTCAAACCCTTCCTGGGTGTCAAAAAGCCCGACCACAGCGGACAGCTCTTCGTTGTATTGTTCTGCCTGGCCGTCTTCCTGGCCAATCAGACTCAATGCCTTGGCATAACGCCTTGAAACTGCTAAATTTTTCATTATGCCACCACCTTTTTCAAATATTGATCAACCAGGTTATCCTGATCTTCAGATGAGATGGATTCTTTAATGACTG
>PIVS01000647.1 GCA_003353855.1 Desulfobacteraceae bacterium | reverse complement strand
CCATAAAAGGCCATGCTTCATTGATGATGAACAGTATCAATCCCTCTGATCCGCTTATCGGGCATGTTACCGAAATTATTGACTGTATTGACAAGGGATCGGAAATTGCCAATCAGCTTTTGGGGTTTGCAAAGGTGGATGCCTATTATACCAGCCCCATTGATGTGAACCGTCTGGTTCGCAGGGCAATGGAAAATATGAACCTCAAGGGGAAAAAAGTGGTGCTGGACGTGGATCTGGATACCAAACCCCTGGTGATTAATGCCGATTTTGATAAAATCAACCAGGTGATTGAGGCCATTGTTGACAATGCCCTTCTTGCCATGCCCGGGGGGGGGGAGCTTTCCGTGGCCACGAAAGCTGCAGCTATTCTAAATGGAACGGCCGCAGCCTATGGCCTGGAGACCGGATTCTTTGTCAAGATAACCGTAACAGATACGGGTATGGGCATGAACTCTGAGACCCTGGAAAAAATTTTTAAACCCTTTTATTCGGCAAATCATCTGAATCATCCCGAGAAAAAAGGACTGGGCCTTACCTTTGCGAGGGAAATTGTCAGGAATCACAATGGGGTGATTGATGTGTGGAGTTCAGCCGATGTGGGATCGGCTTTTTCCATTATTCTTCCCCTGGCAGAGCCCATTGAAAATTTCGATATGCCGTCGGCTGATGAAAAATTGGTGCTGGGCAATGAATTTGTTCTGCTGGTGGATGATGAGCAGAGAATCCTCACCGTTGGAAGGGAGATTTGTAAGGCACTTGGCTATAGTGTTATTACGGCAGATTCCGGCAAAAAAGCCCTGGAGATTTATGCGGAGAAAAAAGATGAGATCAACCTGATTGTTTTGGATATGATCATGCCGGAAATGAATGGGCTTGAGACATTTCTAAAATTGAAAAAGCAAAATCCTGATGTCAAGGTGCTGCTTTCAACAGGGTATTCCATTGATGAAAAAGCCCAGGAAATGCTTAAAAATGGATGCAAAGGATATATTTTAAAACCCTATTCCGTGATTGATTTCTCCCATAAGATACGGGAGATCCTTGAAATATAATTTTTTATTTCCTGTCAGGCAATGCCACAGGCAATTGCTGCCTGATTTCCCTCCTTGGACAAAAGATTCAGTCCTTGACACTGTTTCCCCGATTTTTTATAACTCCCTATTCTTTTAATGATAAACAGACAATTTGTTAAAGCATACAATGATTAATTTTGAAAGTGTGAGATCGGTGAAATTAAAAGGGGTGGGCAAAGGATTTTGGATAACCCTGGACCCCTCCTATCCCGAAGAGGTTCTGATTTCAGAAATTGATAAATTGATCAGAAAATTGAAGCATTTGGCTGTGAATGCAGATGTGGTTTTGGATGTGGGGGATGCCAAGGGGCATGAAAAGTTGATCCAGCGGATGAAAGCCTATCTGGAGAAAACTTTCGACCTGGGTCTCATCTCCACATCTCCCCAAAAAAAATCAGTTCCCCTGGAAAGAATACGGCAGCGGGACCTGTCAAAGGGGTGGAATCAACATCGCAGTGATGTTTTGATGCTCAGGGGGAGGGTTCGATCCGGACAGACAATCAATGCCAAAAAGCATTTGGTAATTACCGGAGATGTAAACCCGGGGGCTGAAATAGTTGCCGGCGGGGACGTGATTGTGCTGGGTAAACTTTCCGGCAAGGTGCATGCCGGCCATCCGGACAAAGAAGATGCCATTGTCTTTGCCCTTGGGTTCAACCCCAGTCATGTGCAAATAGGAACCGTCTCAGCCCTTGGCAGTGAAGAGGGTGCCGGCAGTATCTCTGAGTATGCATCTGTGGAAAATAATAAGATCGTTGTGAAAGACTATATGAAGGCAAGCCCGTTCCGCCGAATGCCCTGGCCGGAAGCTATTTAAACATAAACTATTTTAGTTGAGGTGTGAATTGGAAGGAAAAATTATTGTCGTGACATCGGGAAAAGGAGGGGTTGGTAAAACAACAGCCACTTCATCCATTGGTGCTGCCCTTGCCCTTGAAGGAAACCGGGTGGCCATTGTTGATATGGACATCGGCCTGAGAAACCTCGATGTTGTCATGGGCCTGGAAAACCGGATCGTGTTCAACATTGTGGATGTGGTACAGGGACGGTGTAAAATAGAACAGGCAGCCATCCGGGACAGAAGAATTGACAATCTTTTCCTCATTCCCGCCTCCCAGAGCGATAATAAAGATGTCCTGACCACAGCCGGGGTTGAACGGGTGGCAAAGGAGCTGCGTAAACAATTTGATTATGTGATCATGGACTCCCCCGCAGGCATTGAAAAGGGATTTGAAAATTCCATTGTCGGTGCCAGTGAAGCCCTGGTGGTCTGCACCCCGGATGTCTCTGCTGTGCGGGATGCTGACCGGGTCATCGGGATTTTGTATTCCAGATCTCTCACGCCCAAACTGATTGTCAACCGGATTGAGCCGGCCCGGGTGAAAAGAGGGGAGATGCTGAGCCACGAAGATGTAATGGAAGTTCTTTCCATAGAGCTGGCAGGTCTTGTCCCCATGGACGACAAGGTGTTAATTTCTTCCAATACCGGAACCCCCCTGGTGCTCCAGAATGATT
>PIVS01001163.1 GCA_003353855.1 Desulfobacteraceae bacterium | reverse complement strand
GATTCATTTCCAATGGCTTACTCTTTTTGATTCAATTTTATTTTTATTGAAATTTAAAAGTAAAGTCAATGGATGATTCTTTTGCAAAGAAGGCTGCCGCTTTTTTTAAGATTTCCCGTTTCATTCTTAAACGTTTGTTTTCTTTTTCATTGAACACCTCCTGAATGATTAATAAATCACTCTTAGGAAAGTGTCCACTTTTTATCTACCAGATCACACTTACGCATATAGCTAAAGTAGTACAATTTCTCAGTATGATTTTATATTGACTTCTCTAAAATTGTACTTTAAGTTTACCTCTAATATATGCGCATATCTATTTCTATATTTACTAATTCTAACAAAATAATATTTTTTGAAGGGAGTGTATTATTAGTATATTAAGAAATCTTGTTACAAATTTACAACAGAATTTCTGAAAAGAAGGTGTTAGTAATTTTGAGAAGCTAATTTATGGTTTTAATAAATTTTAACAAACTAAAGGGATGAGGATAATAATGAAAAATATAGTTAGTGCCTGACCGAAACACCTGAAGCCCCCTTGTGGCAATTGTTTAACATGATTTTTAAATGTTAAAAAAATGAAGTTTTACTAATTTTTAACTTCTATTTTGCGATCTAAAATGTTA
>PIVS01001162.1 GCA_003353855.1 Desulfobacteraceae bacterium | reverse complement strand
CCCGATCCCTGTTCAGACAAGGTGTTTCTGGCGGGTCCAAACCCAAACTTAACATCCTTGTCCCCAACCTGGTAAATGTACATGACAGCAAAAAAGATAAACATGGTCATCATTAAATCAGCCCATGAAACCGACCATTTGTTTTGATATGTTTCTTCCTGACAAGAGAAAACCTCGTCGTAAAAGCCACGAACCCCATTGGACTCAAATAAATTTTCCGGCCTTTCTTTATCCTCTAATTCCATTATTCATATTTTCCCATGGCAGACATTGATTAAGATTTGATAGTTTTATTGTAATCGGCTAAAGTTTTGCTTTTCTTTAACAGACAGGAAAGATATGGTGGTAGAAGAAAACAGGAGCATATATTAAAAACATCAGAACAATCTATGCGGGACAATCTGAAACCCTGTTTAAAAGCAAATAGGTGCGCTGTCAGACAAGTTCCCCCACTTATTCTGAAACATTCTTTTTAAGATAATAATCCAGTTCAAATAATTGTTTAAAACTTAAGTCAAAAAACTGGACATGTTTTTTTCTAACTTTCATTGAACTGAATGAGGGCGCATTCATGACTTGATAATCGGAAACCGTCCGAAAGGGCAGATCCCCGACATAATATCCCATACT
>PIVS01000139.1 GCA_003353855.1 Desulfobacteraceae bacterium | reverse complement strand
GTTCTGGAACGGCAGAATTTTGCCAATTGGTATTCCTATTACCGAAAAAGGTGGTATGCAACCCTCAATGCCCTTGGAAAATCCATGCCCTATCTTACGGGGAAAAATGTGGGATACCGGAGTATCAACAGCGCGGCTTCCCACCCCAAACTTGTACAGCCTGTGCTTTTCCTGGACGGGTCCGGCACCAATACCAAATTGCTCCTGGATGATCTTTACAGTTTTTCTTTGGACCTGGACCATGCCGCCACCCCCCTTCGAATCGGGCTTGAAATGGTGGGGCTTTATTATGATGTGGAAAATATAAGCACCAGCCTCGAAGAGGAACTTAAAACCTCTCCCTTGGAAAATGACCCCCTTGCTTCCTGTGCCCAGAATTATGCCATTGTTTTGACCGACGGGGCCTGGAACGGCGGGCCTCCTTTGACAGAGCTTACGGATAATGATGCTGGTCCACCCTTTGGTGACGGGCAATCCGGGATGTTGGCCGATGTGGCCTATGCCTATTACATCACCGATCTGGCCCCGGATGCGGAGAATCTTGTTCCCACTGATTTCATTGACAATAATTCAGCCCAGCACATGGTGACCTATGGGGTTAGCTTTGGTACAAGAGGGTATTTGAACCCCGATGATTACTCGGATATTCAGCTTTACAATGTAAACCTCAATGACCGGATCACCCCTCCCTGGCCTAATGGCTCTCTGGATTTTCAGGACAAAATTGATGATTTGTACCATGCCACCGTGAACGGCAGGGGCAAATATTATAATTCTGCCAATCCAAAGGAGATTGAAATTATTTTCAAGGAGATTGTTCAGACCATTGGATCGGAAGTGGGGTCCGGTGCTTCTGTGGCAATTAATGGAGATCAGATTAAGCCCGATTCAAGCAGACTTCCCCATATTTTCCAGGCAGGTTATGTGTCCGACGGATGGAGCGGAGATGTCATGGCCTTTGAGATTGGCCTGACCGGTAAGGTTAAAAACGACGAAGGGGAAGAGCTCTGGTTTGCAAGCAGGGTGATGGATCTGGCCGAAAGTCACGACCCGGAGTCTGATTATTGGGACACGGGAAGGGTTATTGCCACCTATGACGGTGCCAGTGGGCAACCCTTCCGGTATGACCAGATCTCTGTGTTACAAAAAAGTTTTCTGGATACGGATGCTGCCATGGGGGAAAATATCTTAAACTACCTCAGAGGAGATCATTCCAGGGAGATGCGGGAACCTGGCGGAATGTTTCGGAACCGGGTAAAAATGAAATGGGATGACCTTTACCAGACAATGGTTGTGGACAGGGAACCGACCATATTGGGAGATGTGGTCCACTCAGCCCCCCTTCATGTGGATTATGGTTCAACCGACACCGAGGACAAGGGGATTCTATTTGTCGGGGCAAATGACGGCATGCTCCATGCCTTTAGAACATCCGACGGTTCAGAGCTTTTTGCCTATGTGCCCAATCTGGTCTTTGAGAATCTCAAGGAGCTTGTCAATCCCGATTATGTCCATCAATATTATGTTGACATGACGCCTTTTTTTGCAGATATGGGAGACCAAACCCTTCTGGTGGGCGGGCTTGGCAAGGGGGGAAAAGGATTTTATTGTCTTGATATAACAAATTTAACTGCTATTATGACGGCCATGGATAGTAATGATATTGCCACGGCAGAAACAGAACTTGCTGGAATTATAAAATGGGAATATCCCTCCATACCCGGTTCGGATAATGATCTGGGCTATACATTCAGCCCCGGCTTTCTCACAAAATCAAAATCCGGCTGGGTTATTATTGCCGGAAACGGGTATAACAGCGCTAATGGTAAGGCCATGCTCTATATCCTTGACCCGGATACCGGCGGTGTACTTAAAAAAATTGACACCCTTTCCGGGGGCTGTAACGGTCTTTCCACTCCCTTGATTACAGATGTCAACAATGACGGATATGCTGACTATGCCTATGCCGGAGATATGAACGGAAACCTCTGGAAGTTTGATCTCACCCATGGGGATTATAACAATTGGGAAGTGGCCTTTAAACCGGCCGGGGTTCCAATGCCGCTGTTTCAGGCCCTGGATGCCAATGGAAAGGGACAGCCCATTACATCCAAACCCGATGCCATGTTTCATTGTGCAAAAAACGGATATATGATTGTATTCGGCACGGGAAGATATCTTGCAGAAGTTGATTTTACAGATACCAGCCGGCAAACCATTTACGGTATCTGGGATTACGGGGATGAAAGTGATGAAAATGAGTATCTGGGAACTTTCACCAGGAGCGGGGCCAGCAAATTATCCAATTTTAATGAAACCGATTATGTCACCCTCCTCCAACAGACACAGGTGGCCTCGGTTACTTCGGGAGACAACATTCTGAGGGTCATCAGCGACAATAAAGCCAATTGGGCAACAATTGATGATTCAGATGCCGGCGAGTATCCAAATCCCGCTGGAACAGAAGGACAGATGGCCCATGCAGGCTGGTATTTTGATCTGCCGGTCAGCAGGGAACGGGTTGTTAAGGGGGCGCAAATCCGGAACAACATTGCCATTGTTATTTCCTATAGTCTTGATTCCGACAATGAAGACCTGTGCAAGCCCATGCGAAACGGCTCCTCCATGGTCCATGAGCTTTCTGCCTGTTCCGGGGCCAGGACCTTTTCGGCAACCTTTGACATGAACGATGACGGAATCATTGATGAACATGATCTGGTGGAAATTCCAGATCCTTTTGATCTTGGTGGAGGTGGAGGTGGAACCATACTGGTTGCGCCAACCGGAATTCAAAAGCCCGGGCTGATCTCTTCCCCTAAAATTATCGTGAATGATGATTGGGAAATTAAATATTTCAGTTCCTCGCGGCGGACCGTCGAAACCCTGCGGGAGGTGACTGAAACCACGGGTATGTATTATTGGCGGCAATTCCACAATTGAATTTGAAAGGAGGGGGCCCATGGGTTACATAAGAACCATTATTTTTTTGATTTATTCCATTTGCTTTATTTTGCCGGTTTTGTCCTTTGCAGACAATGGGGTCAAATTATTACCACTGGAACCTTTACCCATGGAATGTTCACTAATCCCGTATAAAACAAATCCCCGGCGCCCGGGATACAATATGAGGGGTAAAATTGACTATATTTCCGGGAATGAAATTGTGATCAATGATGCCCTGCGGTTTCTGACTTCTTCAACTAAAGTATTTTCCGAAGAAGACAATGCTGCCTCAAAAAGAATCCTTAAACCCGGTCGAATGGTGGCGTTTAAACTGGATGAGAAAAATCTGATTCTTAAAATTAAGGTTATAAAACAATAAAGGATTGAATATGAAACCACTCTTATTGATTTTAGTTTGTTTTATTTTGGGTTTTTCCGGTGCGGCATCCGCTCAGTTATACAAATATTATGATAAAAACGGCAACCTGAGTTTCACCGATGATGCTTCAATGGTGCCCGAGGATCAGAGAGAATCGGCTGAAGCCATCCGGGAGATTCAAACAAAACCTTTGGTTCCAGGTACGCCGGGTACAAAAAAGGATACCCCTTCAATATCCGGCCAGGACGTGGAGGATACTGACAGGTTAAAATCAGAGCTGGAACGAGAATCAAAGGAGCTTGGTGTGATCAAAAAAGAGCTGGGTGAAGAATATACAGCACTTAGTGGACGACGTGAAAAACTGATCCACGCAGATGGGGAAAAAAGAATGAATTCCAAGGAAACAAAAGCCTATAACCAAAATGCCTATGAACTGAATCAGGACACATTGAAATTTAAAGAAAAAAAAGAAGCCTTTCAACTAAGGGTTAACGCATACAACTTGAAATTGAAATCAACCCGCTAAGTAATGGTTCATTGACAACAGGTGCAGCCCTGTCCAAGGCAGGTGGTGCAATTTAGACTCAGGTTTTTGCATAATCCCAGGGAAAATGTACTCATGCCGCAGGATTGGCAGACCATGGGATCCATTTGTTTTGTCACAGGGTTGTAGATCATGGAAAGTTTCTTTTTTTGACGGCCTGAAGTCAGGGTGATAAAAACTTTTACACAGGAAGTTGTCACAGCCAGTGCTGCAACAGGAGTGAAACTGACCTTGATGCTGTATTTGTTTAACAGATCTTTTTTTTTGGCTGAAAGCTCCTCGGGGAGCATGGCTATTTTTGCGTTTCTTTCCTGGATCAGTTTGTCTGAAATTCCGGTCCTTGAAAGGCTTTCTTTCATCTCTTTTTCCAGGGCATGATAGTAATCGTCAAGGCTTAGAGAGTCTCGCTTAAATCTGCGGTTCATGCTCTTTACAAAATTTGAAAGCGCATCCTCAACCGCATCCGGACCATAGTGGCTGATCAATTCATGGATTTGAATGATCTCTTCTTTTGTGTATCCTTGTATGGCTTTTGTCTGGTATTCCTTTTCAGCATTGTACAGCATACTGAGCATTCCTGGTGCCAGGGCGCCTGTGTCCATATTAATGGAAAAATCCAGGAGCCCTTCTTTTTGTTCGTCGCTTTGGGCAAGGAACCGGCTGGTCAGGAGAATATACCTGGTTTTTATTTCCCCTGTGCCTGTAACAACGATTTTGCTTTTAAGAAATTCAAATTGTTCTTTGATCAGGTTTGCAAATCCTTGGGTCTTTATGTAATTAAATTTTAAGGCAGTCTGAAGAAAAGGCGGCTTTGAGCCTGCCATGGAAATAATTTTGTCAAGGAGGGGACTTTGAAATTCTATGGGATAAAGCGCAGATCCTTCAAAAGACTTTACATTTTCCAGATCCTTTGCCATTGAAATATATTCTTCCACATCCAGGGCCTGGGAAAGATCTTTTGGCAAAAGAACATTGGTGACCTCATTTCCGGATTCCAGGATAGCGCCTTGATCCTTTAAAAACCGGCAGGCAAATTGCGTCAAATCCAGATCTGTACCCTGGGTGGAAGTATCAGAGTTCATAGGTATCTCCAAAAAGTTTCTCATCTAGTTTCCGGGTTTTTTGATATCCGGTTTTGGCTCGTTTCATTTTTGTTCCCAGACTGTTAAAGGATTTTTCCCGGTCCTGTTTCGTGGTTGAGTTCACCCAGATGTCATAGATGATGTCGCCAAATTCTTTCTCTCCACTGATCCTCCCTAAGATCATGTCTATTTCCCCGATGACCATTTCAAACATATTGATTTTGCGATCCAGGATATCCAGGATATAATCCTCAAGGGAACCCACGGCGCAAAAATTGAAGATCTGTACTTCTTTTTTCTGGCCTATTCTGTGGATACGACCGATCCGTTGCTCTATCTTCATAGGGTTCCAGGGCAGGTCGTAATTTACCATCCGTGAGCAAAACTGAAGGTTTCGTCCCTCTCCGCCGATTTCAGTTGTGACCAGGACCTGGGTTTTATTTTGAAACGCTTCAATGGCGGAATCCTTCTGCTGGTTGTTAATTCCCCCGTGAAATAGAGAGAATGAGATATTGTTCCATTCCAGAAATTCGGCAAGATGTTCAATGGTCCCCTTATATTTAACAAAAACAATGATTTTTTCTTTTGTGGCTTTAATTAATTTGAGCAGGGCCTTGTTCTTGGGAGTATCCAGTGTGGTGCGGCACATGGTCTTTACAGCCCTGAGTTCTCGTTCATGATCCAGAAGGTAATCCTCTTTTTCCAGCATGTGGGTCAGGGTGGATTCCACAGCCGTCGGCGACGATCCTGCCTGGGCCAGCAGATTTTTGACAATCATTTTTGCCCGTCCCTGTTTTTTTTCGTTGAGGGACATGATCAAAACCTCCAGCCTTTCATAAAATGCTGTTTCAGCTTTTGTGGGTTCAATGCGTATGGTCTGGGCAAACCTGGGAGGAATGTTAATGCCTGCCAATGCCCTGGTGTTACGGATCATGACCTGTCCAAGTAATTCCTTGAGAAGAGCCCGGTTTTGGGGATCTGTAGGATCTCCGCGTTTCATGAACTTTTCTCTGAATGAGGTGGCGGTTTCCAGCTGGCCGGGTTTGAGCAGGGTGATGAGGTTGTAAAGCTCCATGAGGTTGTTTTCCACGGGGGTTGCCGTCAAAAGGAGGATAAACCTTTTTTTCAGGGAGTTGACAAGCTTCCAGTTAAGGGTGGTGCGGTTCTTTAAATGGTGGGCCTCGTCAACAATGATCATGTCATATTCCCTGGCCGTAATGAGATCGACATTCTTTTTTGATTTGGCCTGGTTAATGGAAGCAATGACAAAAGGTGCCTTCCAGAAAGCTTTGGAACCTGATTTAAACCCCGGATCGTCGGTGGAGGGAATATCCATGTTGAATTTTGATTTTATCTCTTCTTTCCACTGGCTCACAAGGGGAGTGGGGGTCAGGATCAAGCTCGTCTTTACCATCCCTCTTTTGATGTATTCCACAAGTATGAGCAAAGCCTCAATGGTTTTGCCAAGACCCACTTCATCGGACAGCATGGCCCTTCCCCTGAATTGTTTTAACACTTTTTTAGCTGTCTCTTCCTGGTACCAGAAGGATTTTACCCGGGTCAGGGAGGAAAGGCAGATAAGGGTTTCAAAGGATTCAGTAAACCGGATTTCATGGCTTAAAAGAGCCAGTTCATAGCTTTCAGGAGTTGCAGGTTCAGGGTTTGTCAGGGCATTGAAAAAAGGGGTATCCTCTATCTTATAAATGATGGGAACATCGGGGTTTTTCGGGGGGGATACTTCAGGGACCTGGATGGGTTTATTTTTTGGCAGTTGCTTTGTTTTGTTCAAAGGGGCAGGGGAAGACAGGGTGTTTTTGGAAAAATTGGTCATCTTCATGCTGATCAGTGCCTGGCAATATTCCTTTATGTCCAGCATTTTGACCTTGATATGTCTTTTATTTTTGATTTTAAGTCGGGTTAAATTTTCCAGCACCCAGTCTGCTTTTGCAACGCATTCTTTATACCTTCCCAGGTTGACCAGCTTTACAACCCTGTCAATTCGCATGTCATCGGTTATTTTGCCGATCCGTTCCATGCCGGCCATGGCTGAAAGTTCTAGAAGTGTGTTTTCGTTACGGGATGCTATATATCCCATTAATTGGAACACCTCTTCCTCATGGGGTAGAGCTTTGGCCGCTTTTTTAATGGATTTAACTGCCCTGTCCAGCTCTCCGGTATTATAAAAATAACTGGCATCTTGGAGATGAAAATAACCGTTTTCCCTGGCGTTCTTTAAAGATTTTGATGATTTAATCTGTTTTATCTTTGTCTGGCGTTTTTGTTTTTTCTTTTCAGCTTTTGATTTAGCCAAAATCATACCTTTCTTTGAGTTTAATTTATTAGAAAATTAATATCATATCGGCCCTAGCTTTAAAAGAAGAATTTCATTGGAAAATCTAGTGGAAACAGGATATGAAATTTGACTTTTCCCATAAATAGTTTTAAAAAGAACGGGTTAAAGTATACTAAGAAACTGAATTATTGGAGACATAATGAAATCCGCTAAATATTTGAGTCAGGCACTAAAATTAGGGTTGATATTCATACTGGTCATGACTATTTCCGGCTGTTGGGCAAATATGAGTTCTGAACCCAGTGAGACAGTTCCCCCTCCTGCGCAAACACCTGAAAAACCAAAGAAAACAACTGCTGTTTACCATGATTTTGAAGATATCCTGGTACCGATGGAACTCAAGGTGAATAAAGACCGGACCGTTGTGGTCTCCACCCCGGGGTATAGATCCGGCATCCTTGCCTTAAAGGGAAGGGTGGATACCACCTCCCTGTTTAATTTTTTCAGCAACAACATGGTAAAGGACAATTGGAGTGTGGTCAGCAAGATAAAATCACCGGGAACCATTATTATGGTCTTTGCAAAAACAACCCGGTGTGCCGTTATCACCATAAGAGATACCACGGTTTACACCTATGTTGAGATTGGAGTGGCCCCGACCATGGGCAATGCGGTGGAAGAAATGATCCAGACGGATTTGTTAGAATAATGGAATTATCAGAATAATGCAATTAAAAGAGATTCACATCCTTCTGGGAGTTACCGGGGGAATTGCCGCATACAAATCTGTGGAATTGTTACGCCTGCTGAAAAAGGCCGGTGCCAACGTCCATGTGGCAATGACCGATTCCGCACAAAAGTTTGTTGGTAAAACCACCTTTGAGGTTTTGAGTGAAAATCCTGTTTTGACAGATCTGTGGAAGAATACCCAGTCTTCTGTTACCCACATTGATATTGCCGCAAGTGTGGATGCTGCCCTGGTGGCACCGGCCACTGCCAATTTTATTGGTAAACTGGCCCAGGGGGTTGCCGATGATGCGCTTCTAACAACCATGCTGGCAGTTACAAGTCCCATAATAATTTGTCCTTCCATGAACACGGACATGTACCAGAATATAAGGGTTCAGCGAAACCTGGATATTCTGGAGCAGGACGGCATCCATATCATTGATCCCGATGACGGGGTGCTTGCCTGTAAAACCGTTGGGACGGGACGGCTGCCTGAACCCTGGTTTATTTTTGACAGGCTGACGGCGCTTTTGACCCCAAAAGATCTTGCAGGCCAGAACCTCCTTGTAACCGCAGGACCCACCCTGGAAGCAATAGATCCCGTCCGGTACGTCAGTAACCATTCCTCGGGTAAAATGGGATATGCAATTGCCAGGGCAGCTGAAAAAAGGGGGGCAAAGGTTACCCTGGTATCCGGGCCTGTCAGCCTTGATCCGCCGGTGGGAGTACAATTTGTCCCCGTGGAAAGTTGTGGTGAAATGGCCGATGCTGTACTTTCAAAACTTGAGGCTGCCGACATTATCATTAAGGTAGCTGCTGTGGCAGATTACAGGCCTGTGGATCCCGGCACCCTTAAAATCAAAAAAACTGAAAATTCAAAAGAGATGACCATTTCCATGACAGAGAATATGGATATCCTCAAACGGATTGGTGAGCTTAAAACAAAAAAGCAATTTTTGGTTGGTTTTGCAGCAGAAACCAATGATCTTGAAAAACATGCCCTTATCAAAATAAAAAAAAAGAACCTGGATATGATCGCTGCCAATCTTGTGGGAACTGACGATTCCGGGTTTAAAACCGATACAAACAAGGTTAAACTTTTTTTTAAGAACGGTGATTCAAAGGACATTCCCCTGATGGACAAGAACAGGGTTGCCCATATTCTGTTGGACACCATTATTGAACAGACAGGATAGCCAATATGGAGGAAAAT
This sequence comes from Desulfobacteraceae bacterium, assembly GCA_003353855.1. GTDB lineage: Bacteria > Desulfobacterota > Desulfobacteria > Desulfobacterales > Desulfobacteraceae > NBML01. The sequence goes on along the minus strand of PIVS01000139.1, from coordinate 1,546 downwards.
AACACTATCCAGTCTGTCTCTTTGGAGTTTCTCAGAACAATCCAGGATTTTTCCCAGTATATTTCCCATCAAAAAGCATTGGGCAATACAGATTTTAATCTTTCCCGGGATAGCCGGGAGACCATGAAGAGGTGGGGTAATCCCGGGAAAAAGGGCAGAGGTTTTGTTTTCCAGGGCCCGGCAAATGCACCAGCCTTTTTTGTTGACAGTGAAGGCTCTTTTTTTAAAGGAGAATCCGGTGGGCTGCTTGTTAAAATTTTAAATGCCATGGGACTGAACCCTGAATCCGTGTTCATATGCAATGCAACTAGTTCAGCTTCCATTCATGCCCGGATTAAAAAAAATAATCCCAAAATTATAATTACCCTTGGGCAGCGGGCAGGTCAACTGCTGTTAAATCTTACCTCCCCCCTTGAACAATTCCGGGGAAAGTTTCATTCCCATGATGGGGTTCGGGTGATGCCCACCCTCCATCCAATGGCTTTGCTGCAGCAGCCAGGCTTAAAACGAAAGGTATGGGAAGATATGCAGCAGGTCATGCAACTGCTGGGACTTTCCCCATGACATCCGAGGGGGTTCCCGATAAAACACTGGATAATACAGGCAAGATACTTGATTCATTTATTCAGATCCTTGATGCTGAAAAAGGATATTCTCCCCATACCCTGAGGGCCTACCAGTCTGACATCCTGGATTTCATTATTTTTTTTCTGGATTGTTCCAAAGATCCGGCCGGTTCCCTTGAAAATCAATCCCATGATGATACAAGTGGTGATACAAGTGATGATACAAGTGAAAAACAGACACATTTTCTGGCAAGGGTCACTGAGCTTGACAGGAATCAGGTCCGCAAATACTTGTCCTGCTTGGTCAATGCAAACAAAAGCAAGCGGACAATCTCAAGAAGGCTGTCTTCTTTAAAGTCTTTTTTCGATTTTCTTGTCAGAGCTGGCCACCTTAGGATAAACCCGGCGGATACGATACCCTTTCCCAAACTGGAAAAAACCATTCCCCGATTTTTGAATATCGATGATCTGTTCAGGCTGTTGGATTCCATTCAAACCGAAACCTGGCCTGACAAACGAAACCTGGCCATGTTTGAGACATTTTATTCCACAGGCATGAGAATTTCGGAAATACATGGTTTGGACATGAATGATGTTGACTTTAAAAACCAAATGATTAGAGTTTTTGGGAAAGGCAGCAAAGAACGGGTGGTTCCTGTGGGAAAAAGGGCCCTTGATGCCATTGTTGAATATCGGAGGGCTATAAATCAGCCAGTGGCACCGGTATTTTTGAACAAACTATATTCAAGGCTGAGTACCAGGTCCATAGGGCGGATACTTGCTAAAATTGTGATTGAGTGCGGGTTGAATGTTCCTGTCTCACCCCACACCCTGCGTCATTCCTTTGCAACCCATATGCTCGATTCCGGTGCCGATTTAAGGGGAATCCAGGAAATACTGGGCCATGCCAGCCTGTCAACAACCCAGGTTTATACCCATGTGAGTATGGACCGGTTGATGGAGGTGTATGACAAGGCGCA
>PIVS01001161.1 GCA_003353855.1 Desulfobacteraceae bacterium | reverse complement strand
TGGACTTCATCAATAATAAATACTCTGTTTGAATATGTTTGTTCAATCCATTTATGAAAATCAGTTGGTGATAATTCTTTTTTCTTTCCTCCAATAATATTACTTAATTTTTGGTAATGTTCAAGTTCATAATTCTTATTAATTAAATTATCTACTTTTTCTTGTTTAACTTTATTAGTATCATAAGGGTTATAATTAATATAATCTGTAAATGTACATTGGTTATATCCTCTTTCAATATTATGTATTTCTTTTTTAAAGTTTTCTTCAATAGTATTACCAGAAACTAATACAAGTGTTTTTTTCCTTCCTGATTCACTTAATGTTTTTTTATATGATTCCGCGATTGTAATACTTGAGCACGTTTTTCCAGATCCCAATCCATGGAATAATAGAACACCATTATAAGGTGTATTAAAATTCATATAATTTCTTAAAATAACTTGATGTGGTAATAATTGAAACTTCTTATCTTTTGAAGGACATAATTTAGCTTGAATATCTTCTCCTTTAAACTCTTGTATTTTATATTTATTTTCATAGAATTCTTTTTTCTGGTATATTTTTTTAAAAAAGTTTTTATTATTTTTTTGAGGATATGGAATATATTCTGTTGAAAGATATTTTAAAG
>PIVS01000646.1 GCA_003353855.1 Desulfobacteraceae bacterium | reverse complement strand
GTAGTTGTCTATCTCACCCCATTAAGGCCCCTTGCAGACCCAGTCCATAGGCCACACTGGTAAAGGCATCGGCACTGCGAATTTTGTCCTTTCCGATTCTGGTTTCAAATATTTCCCGTATCAGGGGAATATAGGAGGACCCGCCGGTCAAAAAGACCACATCAATATCGGAACAGGACAAATCTGCCGCAGCCAGGGTTGAATCGATACAGGCATTAAGGGAAACAACCTTCTCCCGGATAAAGCCTTCAAATTCCTTTCTGGATAAAAGTTCATCAATACAGATACCATAATCCTTAAAATTGATAATGGATTCTTTTCTTTCCGACAACTCACATTTTGTCTTTTCTATGGATCGAAACAGCAGGTAGCCATAATTGGAGTGGATCAAATTTTCCAGATTTTCCAATAATTTTTTATCGGCAAACTTTGCCCTGACCTTCAGCTCTTTGATATTGTCCAATGTTCTGGGCAAGCGGAGCTGGGGAATAAGATGCCATTGCATCAACTTCCTAATAACCAGGGGAGAAAGTCCAAAAAGGTTATCGCTCCACATGGATTTTGCCTGTACATTTTTCCCGTAGTAGGCGGCCACCTTTTCCCGCATGATTTCAGAGTCAAAAACATCGCCCCCGATATAGACTCCCCCAACGGAAAGTATGTCCTGATCTCTACTGGCTTTGCGACCTGCATTTTTTCCGGCTTTATAAATGGTAAAATCAGAGCTGCCAGCACCAAAGTCACCCACCAATACGATCTGTTCTTCGCAGGCTTCAAGACTGTTCTCATAGGCCAGGGCTGCGGCAATGGGTTCGAGCTGAAAGGAAATATTTTTAAACCCGGCTATTTGTGCTGCCCGGGTCAGACGTTCATGGGCAATCTTATCCCTTTCCTTGTCCTCTGAAAAAATAACCGGACGCCCCAGAACCAAATCAGTTACTTCCTGTTTGATTATCTCCTGGCCCCGTTGTTTCATCACCGTAAGGAATAACGCTATCAATTCTTCAAGGGTATAGGATTTACCGTAAATATTTGTCTTTTCAAAGGCAATATCAGGAAGAAAGGTTTTGATTGACTGCATATACCGGCCTTCGGCTTCATTCTCAATGTAGGCCTTTACCCCTTCATACCCGACATATGAGTTTGTCCGGCCATCCTCCTTTAAAAAATAAAGAATTGATTTTAATGAATTGGAAATGGGATTATCCCTGTCCACGTCCAGCAGGGTTACCTTACCCTCCAGGTTTACGGATAATGCTGAATTGGATGTTCCAAAATCAATACCAAATATGGCAGGCATGATAAATTTCCCCCCGGCAAAATAGTTTAATCTTTTTTAATAAAATGTGAATTAGTGATTTAAAGCGGATGATAATACATGAGAACCAGGGGTTTGTAAAGAAACTTATCCATCAAATTTGCATGGTTACCTACTTCATGCCATTTGCTGAACCTCACATTCCGAAGGGGGTCATAGTGCTAATCATATCCCCTGAGCCAAACTGCCCGCTTGAGGTCCAGGGTGTGCCCTCCCAGCGGGGGATGGAGACGCGTTTAAAAATAATTATAGTAAATTGGATTTATTCTTCTAAAACTCCATCGGCAATGGTATCAAGGGATAGTATCAGATTTTCAAAATACTTTTCACCGGCCTTAGCTCCCATGTGGGATTCAGAAGGATTTTCCGTTCCCAAAAATGCAGAGACCACCCTGTTTCTGGGGACAATAATTTCCCCCGAGGCAGTGGCCATTCGAAGGATATCTTCACCCAGTTCCACAACATTACCTGTCAAATGATCTCCGTTGTTTAATATTATTTCATCCGCGCTGACCGGTCCCCCTATAAAAAAGAGAGTTACCAGTATAGCGGCTATTTTGTTTTTCATTATAGTTCTCCCAGGACACATATCTCAATTCCGGGGCCTTGCCTCTCTGCACCCGGATTATTCATTCATCAAACATTAATTTAGCAATAATTTGCCAGGAATCCAATATTAACAGAATCTAACAATATAGTCTAACGTTTGAATCACAGTTTTTTAAAAACCCCGGAAATATTCCTGTCCGGGGTTTTTAATTTTATAATCGGCTACAAAAGATCTGCATAAAAATCATTTCCTTTATCATCCACAATGATAAAGGCAGGAAAATTTTCAACCGTGATCATATAGACGGCCTCCATTCCCAGTTCTTCATACTCAACCAGTTCAACCTTTTTGATAAAATCCTTGCCCAGCCGGGCAGCAGGTCCTCCAGGAGAACCCAGGTAAAAGCCCCCATGGGCCTTACAGGAATCGGTCACCTGCCGGGTGCGGTTTCCCTTGGCCAGCATTATCATGGAACCGCCCTCCTTCTGGAAAACCGGCACATAGGGATCCATGCGTCCTGCCGTGGTGGGGCCAAATGCACCCGAGGCTTCCCCTTCCGGTGTCTTGGCTGGACCTGCATAATAGATGATATGATTTTTAATATAGTCGGGCAGTCCTTTACCTGCTTCAAACCCTTCCATGAACTTGGCATGGGCAATATCCCTTGCCACAATGATCTTGCCGGTCAAAGAGAGGCGGGTGGAGATAGGATATTTTGATAACTCCGCCCGGATCTCGT
>PIVS01000645.1 GCA_003353855.1 Desulfobacteraceae bacterium | reverse complement strand
ATTGTTCACCACCTGCTGTAAAGCTGTTTTACGCCTTTCTTCCGTCCATCCGATCCATTCATCCCGGGCGCGCATCCGCCAGGCAGGACTTGAAAACTGGAGACAACCCACCACCTCCCGCTGTGGCCGGTTTACGTAGGTCAGATACTGTATGCGCCAGCTCACGACGGCTGATACCACCAAAGGTAGCAACAATATCCTGAATCAGTGTTATATCTTCGCTTGAAAAATCACGTCCACAAAAAGTTTGTTTCTTTATTTCTTGCATAACATATACCTCCCGTTATTCTTACATAACGAAAATATGGCATATTGTTCAGCTAAAAATTATTGCACCATATAGCGGCCGTCATCACACAGCCTCGTGAAGATAGATTTATAAAATCAAAGGAGATATCGGTTTGCAATGATATTATCTTGGCAAAATTTTCGAAATAATTAAAAAAGAAAACGATGTGCCCATTTAAATACAACTACTTAGACTTGTTTCAGAAGAACCGCACCCAATCTATTTCATACTTTATTAACAAAAAGCGTCTTCCATCTATGGACCTGTTCAGCACTTTGAAACTCCACTATTCCGTCCAGGACAAAATGAAACTCTTCACCCTTATGATCATTGAACAGCAGGATGAACAGTTTTAATGCAATTTTCGGGTGATCTTTCTATCCATTCTGTGGTACTAAAAAATAAACCTCTTTGCTTGTTGGTATATATTGTTTGCATCACAAATCAGGAAAATAAGGGCCAGGAAAATCTAATGACCATTTACCAAGGAACCATTCTCACCTGCGACAAAAATGATACAATTTGCAACTATCTTGTGGAAGAAAAGGGACGAATTGCCTTTACCGGCAATGAACTGCCCCAACAGTATTTAGGAGAAAAAACCATAGATCTGGGAAAAAAGGCCTTGATTCCTGCCTTTGCCGACTCCCATCTCCATTTTTCATCCTATGCCCTGTTTTCATCCACTTTGGATCTAAGGGAAGCCAAGGATTTTTCCGGTTTATCTAAAAAAATTTCAGCCTATGTAAAAAAAAGCCAGCCCAAGGTGGTTCTGGGATTCGGCATATCCTCCCACTCGGTGGAAGAACAGCGCATGGTGACCCGGACTGAATTGGACAAAATGGAAAAAAGGCCGGTAATGCTGGTCAAATATGATGGCCATGCCTCGGTGATAAATACGGCCATGAGAGATCTGCTGCCTAAAAAGATTAAAAAACTTCGGGGTTATAACGATGATTCCGGGCACCTGTTCCAGGAGGCTTTTTTTGCAGCCACCGACCATTTGACAGCAAAAGTATCCATTCTCGCCCTGATCCGCCATATGCTCCTGGCGGTTGACACCATGGCAGCCAAAGGGATCAGCCTGGTCCACCCGGCTGAAGGCTTGGGGTTTCCCCTGGACCTGGATGTGGACCTGATTCGATTCCTGGCCCGGGGACTGGCTGATCCTGTCCAGTTCAGAATTTTCTTCCAGACCATGGATATTAAAAAAGTCTTAAAACGAAATTTGGGCCGTATCGGGGGCTGTTTTACCACGGCTTTGGACGGATGCTTCGGATCCTGTGATGCTGCCCTGTCACAACCCTATGCGAATGATCCGGATAATAAGGGCATACTGTTTTATCCAGACTCCCAGGTGGAGCAATTTGTCCAGGACGCCCATGACAAGGGATTACAGGTCCAGCTTCATGCCATTGGCGATGCAGGGGTTGACCAGGCAGTCAAGGCCTTTGACCGGGCCCTGAAAAACAACAACCGCAGGGATCACCGCCACAGTATTATCCATGCCTCTCTCATGGACGACAGGGCCCTTGAGCTTTGTGCCCAACACGAAATAGGCATTGCCTCCCAGCCCTCCCTGCTGCACTTAAACCTGGAACCCTATTCCTATCTTAAAGGAATCCTGGGAGATCGTGTGGATGAAATTTCCCCATTGCGACGGATGCTGGACATGGGTATCCATGTTTCAGGGGGGTCCGATGCCCCGGTGACCCTTCCGGACCCAGCCTTTGACATGTGGTGTGCCTGCAACCACTATACCGTGGATCAATCAGTTTCAATCCAGGAGGCCTTGAAAATGTATACCTATGAAACAGCCTGGACATCCTTTGATGAAAAAGACAGGGGCAGTCTTGAAACCGGCAAAATCGCAGACATGGTTATCCTTGATCAGAATCCCCTGGAGATGGATAAAAAAGAGGTTTTCCGCCTGAAGACCGAAACCCTCCTGCTTGGAGGAAAACCATATAAAGGGGGACAAGGCTTGGGCAACCTTCTGTGGAAGGGTCTTTTTCCTGGGAAATAAACCAAAAGTGAGTCCCGGATTCAAGAGATATCCCGGGCAGGTTTAGTCGTGATATCTTCTGGATAATTGAATTTTTGGCCTACTTGATGATTCCACAATCAAGTTTTACTGAAATGAGAGATCGTGTTGTAAAGATATAAAATAAATACCTGGCATAAACCGGATCAACCATACGCCTGGAAACGTTCTTTGTATTCAGATGGAAGAAGGCTCACCCATTTTACAAATATTTTTCTGAAAGGCCCGCTGTTTTTGTATCCCATTTTATAAGAAATTTCATCAAAAGTAAGGTT
>PIVS01001160.1 GCA_003353855.1 Desulfobacteraceae bacterium | reverse complement strand
ATTTACAAGGCAGGACCATTATCTTCCCCGGTGCGCAGAGAACGTTGCATGAAATATCCATGGCAATCGTTGTATTCCTATTGGTTGTATTCCACTCGACCGTGGGCATCTCGGCCGAGTTGATCGAGGACGAAATCGAATCGGGATCTGCATTGGAAACTGCATTGGAAACTGCAGAAGCGGGATCTGCATTGGAAACTGCAGAAGATTGCTACCTGGTCAGTAACGGAGATGTCACTTGTTTTATGTTTCGGGAAAGCACGCGCGTTAATCTGCTCAACGAAAAGCTGCCGATAGTGCAACAGCTTAACGATGAAATCGACGAATCCGATCCCATTGCTGTGATTGTACTGGGTGGAAGCGGAGGAAAAGGTGCGGACAAAGGTTCTATTGGCGGAAAAGGAGGTGTTGGTGGGGTCGCATTATCGGTTACGACGTTAGCCGACACTAATGATCTGGTCTATTACATCGGCTCGCAGGGAACCAGCGGCCAAGGCCACGGAACTGGTGGTGGATCCGGCGGCGCTTCATCTCTGGTAGCTGAATTTCCCTTTCCTGAAATCGAATCAGAAACGCACGTCCCGTCTAACCTCATAGCGGTGGCTGGCGGCGGCGGCGGTGGTGGCTCAGG
>PIVS01001159.1 GCA_003353855.1 Desulfobacteraceae bacterium | reverse complement strand
TAAACAGCAACTGAAAAATCAAGAGGCCTGAAAAAGAAGTGAGCTGTTGATCTTCAAATCGAATCGCAGGAATTTTATGGCATTTATCGTAAATTTGTGCTTTACTATACTTCACTTGAGGTGACCTCCTGAATTTGGTTATTTTTTTTCTCGTTAACTCATTATAGCCTTTATTCATGGGTCATTTCAAGCTTTTTTACTACTAATTCACTACTGTTATTATGCAATCACAGGGTTGACTCTCGAAGTTCACTGATCACCTAAAGCTAATTAATATTACAGCGATGATACTACGCCGTGCAATCCGGCCCTCTACCCATGGGCTTGATCTTTGAAAAAATCTGGCATAATTTGCACTGACATTTAAAAAAAGATTGTTATCACTTCACTTCACTTTTATTTTATATATGGCACATACTTTCTCACTAAAGGACTCTCAATTACGCTCAAAAAGATTATTACAGGTGTGCGATAAATAAAAACTTCTAAAGTTATTTAAACAATCGTAACACTTAAAAATCTTACATACAGTATGTAAGATTTTTACAAACCAAACTATATAATCAAAAAAAGGAGCAAAAGAATGGACAAAGAACAATTTGAAAAAGCATACGGTAAGTTAGTTGCAAAAGC
>PIVS01000138.1 GCA_003353855.1 Desulfobacteraceae bacterium | reverse complement strand
GAAAGATGCTGCTGGCAAGGATGGCATTGCCAAAATTCATTTGGTCTTTATCCCTCCAGACATTTCCTGATTCAAGGGTACCTCCGATATAGATTGGCAGGAGGTTGAAATCACCGATTTGATACCGGTACATTAAAATCAATAACCCAAGTTGATCGCCGTTTAACTGATTCTCATTAAATCCGGAAAGATTAAAAAGCCCACCCAATCTAAATTCGTTTTGAAGGGGGACATTGTCATCCAAAGTAGAGAACAGTTTTCCGCTGGCAATCAAAGTGTTTTTGTTCCAGCTCTTTGCGATAGTCCCTTTCAGGCGAATTTGTTCAAAGTTATTGTCCGCCCCCAATTTTTCATCGGACTTGAGATATTCCGCAAAACCGGAAAATCCTTTGCCAGGGAAATATAAATTATCCAGGGTATCCATGAGAAACTTTGCATAAATTTCCCCACGGTCAAAATCATAATCCGGCGAAAGAGGCTTACCGACCTTGAGTTGTGCATCGCCTTGCAGCCTCCTATAACCGATGCGGGATTCGCCCCAAGTTCCAAATTCTCTGCCAAAGGCAAGATCAGCACCATATTGGGTCAAACGGTATTGGGCCAATTCATTACCCCCATCGCCATAAATGCTCGTGGTATATTGGTAATATGTAAGCTTCGGGTGAATAAAATATCGGGAGCTAAAATCAAGGGGTTGATATATCTCCGTGAAAATACCGGGAGAATTGCCGAACTCAACCGCACTTCGCCATTCACCATTGAGACGGTTGATGGCGGTCCGCGTGTATGAAAGGGCGAAGTCGTAAAAACTGTCTCCCTCCGCATTCGATCCCAGGGAGATTCCTGCCTGGAGATAATTGGGGCCCCAGGACCGTTCCTTGATGTTGATCACAAGCCCGGTTTGCCCGTCTTCTTCGATAATATCATAGGCAATGTTTTCAAAAAGTTCCATACCATATATTGTACTTATGTTTTCTTCGAGTTTTTCCACATTCAAGGGCGCGCCTTCCTGTATTTCCAGGTGCGCATGGAACACTTCGTCACTGAGGTTTGATTTATTGTCAAGCCGTATAAAATCAATAACAGGAAGTTGGGAGTCTATTTTTGCCAGTTTTGGCTGCTGGGATGCCAGATAGTCTGCATAGACGGTTTTTGAAACAGATAATTTTGAAAGTGCTTCTGCTTTAGTTTCGGCAGCTGACACACCCATGGAAATTGCCTCTTTTGACCGGTCAAATGATGAAGAGGTAATGTCACCAAGTTCCGGTACAATAAATACATCCTTTGAAGTAAGGGTGGCAATTTGTTCCTCAGTATTTCTCCGTGTCAGGATTCCGGTTAGCTGTCCGGTGATATTCAGTGCCGAATTTAACTCTTCCCGCTGGAGCAAGGGGGTGCTGATGTCTATTGCAATGACAATATCCGCGCCCATTCCCCGGGCAACATCAATGGGCAGATTATTGCTCACCCCGCCGTCAACCAGAAGTTTTCCATCGATTTCAACCGTGGAAAAAATAGCCGGAACAGACATACTGGCCCGCATGGCCATGGGCAGATCTCCTGAGTCAAGTATCACGGCCTTCCCCGTGACAATATCAGTTGCCACCGCCCTGAAGGGAATTCTAAAATCGTCAAAATTATTCACCCGGCTGATGGGCATAACCAGCTCCTTGAGAAGGAGATCTATTTTCTGCCCCTCCAGAAGTCCTGACGGGAGTTTTATTTCCAGGTCGTCACTAAGCCCTGGTTTACTCTTTACAAGATAGTTTCTGTCATCGGTTTTGCGCCGGAAGGATCGATCGCTCCTTGGAATGTTATCTTGAAGGGCGCTGGTCCAGTCTATACGGGTTACCACTTCTTCAATCTCTGATGCTGTCATCCCGGACGCATATAGCCCACCGACAATGGAGCCCATACTCGTGCCAACTATGTAATCAATGGGGATCTGCATCTTTTCAAGCACCTTGAGTACTCCAATATGGGCGGCACCCCGGGCACCGCCGCCACTTAAAACAACACCGATTCTGGGGCGTTTTTTTTCCCTGATGTCGGATGCATTGGCAAACCATGCCGTACCTGCCAGCCAGGCAATAAGAATAACGGTGAAAAGAATTCGGGTGTGCTGTCTACTTCGGTTGGTTTTTTTTATCAGATAATTGAAGATCACGGTAAAATATTTCCCATATCCATAGTCCATTTTTATTCGGAATTGATCCTAAGTGAGTCCCCCGCTTTCCATATAATGAGCATTGGTGCATGAATAGTATTTTTTTATCTTATCATTTATCGGTTATGTTGCCCTTTAATTTAGCAGAAATGAGGGGATCTGCAAATCCCAAATCCACCGGCTATTTTATTGTAGACCTCTCCCAAGAAAATTTGGGGGATTGAGGTGATGAACATGGCAAAGAAAATCCAGGAATCTCAAAGTGGCACTAAACAGCAGAAAGAAGTGGTACAATAACGGCACACAACCAAAAAAGGCTTACAACCTCTTAGCTGTAAGCCTTTAATATTATCAAGTTTGTGTGGTAGCGGGGGAAGGATTTGAACCAACGACCTTCGGGTTATGAGCCCGACGAGCTACCAGACTGCTCCACCCCGCAACAACGAAACGCAATATAGGGCAATCCGCATTTCAAGTCAAGGCTTTTATCATAAAAAGAATATTTTCATGAATCATCCTTCCAATGATTGTCTTAATTCTTCGATGGAAGAGGTAGCTGTGCCCACCTTGGCCACCACTATCCCGGCTGCGGCATTGGCAACCATGGCTGCATCACGGAAGGGAAGACCTGCGGCCAACCCCAGTCCAAGCAGGGAGATAACCGTATCTCCAGCACCGGAGACATCAAAAACCTGCCGGGCTTTTGAGGCAATCACATGGGGAGATTTTCCTTTTTCGAACAGAACCATACCCTCGTTCCCACAGGTGATGAGGAGTTTTTCAAGCCCGGCCTGGGCCATGATTTTCTTACCGGCCAGAAATAGATCCTCTTCAGTAACAATATCCATGTTGACAGCAAGGCCTGCTTCTTTTTTGTTGGGAGTGAGCACCGAGACCCTGGCATATTTAAAAAAATCAAGGGATTTTGGATCCGCAAGAGTCAGCACTCCCCGGGCCCGGGCAAGGGCCACTGTTTGTGCGACCAGCTCTTTTGTGACAAGCCCCTTGTCATAGTCGGAAATAATGATCACATCCACATCACCTATTCTATTTTCAATGATGGCCATCAATTTTTCCAGGGTGGATGTGGTGATTTTTCTTTTTATTTCCTTGTCAATCCTGAGTACCTGTTGATTGGAAGCAATGACACGGGTTTTTCGGGTGGTGGGTCGATCAGGTTCACTGACAATACCGTCGGTTTCAACCCCCAGATCTGCCAGCTTATCAAGAACCATCCGACCTGCTTTGCCGGTTCCGGCCGTACCAATGGCAAAAACACTAGCCCCCATGGCAGTCAGGTTGTTGATGACATTTCCGGCACCTCCCAGGGTCTGGCTTTCCTTGTCAATGGCCACCACGGGAACCGGTGCTTCCGGAGAGATTCTGTCCACACTGCCCCAGAGGTACTCATCAATCATCAGGTCTCCTATTACCAAGGCACGGATTTGTTTGAATTGATCAATATTCAGCATTCTTTGTCCAATAAAGAGGTTATCATGGCTTTGAGTTCATCATAATTTTGGGTAACCGGTATCTTTGGAAAATCAGCCACGCAGGACGGGGGCGGGCAAAAGAAAAAGCCCTGGTCTGCTTCCTGGATCATCCCAATATCGTTATAGGAATCCCCAAAGGCAATGACCTCATAATTTAACGCCTTTAATGCCTTGACGGCACGGGTTTTCTGGTTGTCAATCCTGAGATTGTAATCAATGATATGCCCCTTTTTGTCAATGATCAGATTATGGCAGAGCAAAGCCGGGAACCCGAGCTTTGCCATCAAGGGTTTTGCAAACTCCTCAAAGGTGTCGGACAGGATAATAATCTGGGACTGCTCCCGGATCCAATCCAGCATCTGCTTTGCCCCGTCCAGGGGTTCCAAAGTAGATATCACCTCTTTGATGTCTTGAATTTTCAGCCTGTTTTCCTTCAGAATGGAGAGCCTTTTTGTCATCAGCGCATCATAATCACTAATATCCCTTGTGGTAAGTTTCAATTCCTCTATTCCGGTTTTCAGGGCAACATTGATCCATATTTCAGGCAAAAACACCCCTTCCAGATCTGCTACAAGCATTTTCATGGTAATTCACGCTCCAAATTTTATTCTCTATTCCTAGGTATCTTCTTCAATTCGAATGACAATGGGGTCTCCCACCACAGAATCTGTGGCAGATATCTGAGTCAATGCCCTTTGAACCATCTCTTCTTTTGCCATGTGGGTAATCATTACCACGGGCACTTTTCCATTGCTTTGCCGGCCCTTCTGGTGAACCGATTTGATGCTTATGTTGTTTCCCCCCAGAATGCCCGAAATTCGAGACAACACACCGGGGTGATCCTTGGCTTCAAACCGCAGATAGTATCTTGTATACAACTCATCCATGGGCAGGATGGGGATCCTTTTAATATTATCTTCAGGATATCCAAGGATGGGCACCCGGCGTTTGGTATTGGAAATGATGTTTCTGGCAATATCGGCAATATCACTAAGAACCGCACTGGCGGTTGGCATCATACCGGCCCCGTGGCCATAGAGCATGGTCTTGCCCGTGGCATCGGCATCAATGGCAATGGCATTCATGGAATGGGCCACATGGGACAGGGGATTGGCATTGGAGATCATAGTGGGATGCACACGGGCCTCTACATGGTCTTCATGAACCTTGCCGATGGCAAGCAGTTTAATGGTATATCCAAAGGATTTAGCAAACTCGATGTCAACCGGTGTAATATTCCGGATGCCTTCCACATGGATATCCTTTAAATTGATCTCCATGCCGTGGGCCAGGGAATTTAAGATGGCCAGTTTGTGGGCCGTGTCATGGCCATCCACATCCAGGGAGGGTTCTGCCTCGGCAAACCCCAATTTTTGGGCATCCTTCAGAGCATCTTCAAACAGGGACCCGTCCTGGGATATTTTTGTCAGTATATAATTGCAGGTGCCGTTTAAAATGGCGGACATGGATAAAATATTATTGGCCACAAGGGATTCCCTCAGGGATTTAATAATGGGCATGCACCCGCCGCAACTGGCTTCAAAGGCAAGATCCACCTGATTTTTCCTAGCTGTTTTTACCAGTTCATTGCCATGACCTGCCAATAGGGCTTTATTAGCAGTCACCACATGCTTGCCGTTTTCAAGGGCCCGAAGGGTAAATTCTTTTGCAATGGTCTCCCCGCCAACAAGCTCCACAACAATGTCAATCTCCGGGTCGTTGATGACCTCCTGAGCGTCATTCACAAGTAAGGTATTACCCAGATCAACTCCACGGTCCGTGGTGATATCAATATCCGCAATGGTCTTAAGGGTTAAAAAAGCCCCGGTCCTGGCTTCCAGCAATTCTTTTTTTTGGGTGAGCAAGCTTGCTACTCCTGCTCCCACAACGCCGTACCCTATAATTCCAATATTGATTGTTTTCATTAGGCCAAATTCTCCGAATTATGTCTGCTTTTAAATTTGCATTTTCAAATTTGTAATAGATACAATATAAACCTGTTCCTGTCAAAAAGCTTTTGACTTTTGTGCCGAATATGTTTATCATTGCAGGGTTTTATAAAAAAATTTTATCTTAATAAATTTTATCCAAAGAATGTGATTTCAAAGGTGAATATAAATGAACGATTCCTTGACATATGCGGATTCCGGCGTAGATATAGAAAAAGCTAACCAGCTGGTTGATCGAATAAAAGCGATTGCAAAATCCACACCCAGATCCGGGGTAATGGGAGAAATTGGCGGTTTTGGCGGCCTATTTTCCTTAAACCTTTCCAATATTTCAAACCCTGTGCTGGTCAGCGCCACCGACGGTGTGGGTACAAAGCTTAAAATCGCATTTCAAATGGATAAACACGATACCATTGGCATCGATCTTGTGGCAATGTGCGTCAACGACATCATTGTCCAGGGAGCCAAGCCCCTGTTTTTCCTTGATTATCTTGCCATGGGAGCCCTTGACAATGTGGTTGCAGAAAAGATTCTAATTGGAATTGCAAAGGGATGTAATTATGCCGGGTGTGCCCTGATCGGTGGTGAAACCGCTGAAATGCCGGGCATGTACCATGACGGAGAATATGATCTTTCAGGCTTTTCAGTCGGACTTGTGGACAATGATAAAATTATTGACGGTTCCTATATCCGGCCGGGCCATAAATTGATAGGGATTGCCTCAAGCGGTGTTCACTCAAATGGATTTTCCCTGGTTCGAAAAATATTTTTTGACAAGTGCAAATATGATGTCAACACCCATATACCGGAGTTTGGAAGCACCCTGGGTGAAGAACTTTTAAAACCCACCACCATCTATGTATCCAGTATCTTGAGCATGCTCCGGGACCTGCCGGTCCACGGACTGGTCCATATCACCGGAGGCGGCATTGATGAAAATATTATCAGAGTCATTCCTGATTCCTGCAAAGCAATGGTCCATAAGGATGCCTGGGAAGCACCACCTGTATTCCAGCTTCTCCAAAAAGAGGGAGGCGTCTCAGACACTGAAATGCAGAGAACCTTCAACAACGGAATCGGCATGGTGGCAGTTGTGCCTGAAAAATCGGTTGAGGAGGTCATGGACCGGCTGGCAGCCATGGAAGAAAAAGCCTATTTAATCGGTGAAATCACTTCCAGAGAAAACAACGAAAAACAGACCCAATGGGTCTGATCTACAGAAAGCTTTCATGATCATTCTCGGGATTGAATCCTCCTGCGATGAAACTGCGGCAGCAGTGGTGCAAAACGGCACTGTAATCCTGTCCTCAATCATTGCCTCCCAAATGGACACCCACTGCAAGTACGGCGGTGTAGTACCGGAACTGGCTTCCCGCATGCACGCGGAAGCCATTGTTCCCGTGGTGGACAAAGCTGTGCAAAAGGCCGGTATCACCATGGAAGAAATTGACGGGGTTGCTGCCACCAGAGGACCCGGGCTTATTGGTGCCCTTTTGGTTGGATTTTCATTTGCCAAGGCCTTTGCCTGGGCAAGACATCTGCCCCTGGCAGGAGTCAACCACCTTGAGGCCCATATTTCTTCCCTAGGCTTGATGGACAAGCCTCCAGCCTTTCCTTTCATTGCCCTGGTGGTGTCTGGAGGACATACCAATATTTACCATGTCACCTCCCCCAACGCCTTTGAACTCATGGGTCAGACCCGGGATGATGCAGCTGGGGAAGCCTTTGACAAGGTATCAAAAATGCTTAATCTGGGATATCCCGGAGGACCGATAATTGAAAGCCTGGCCAAGAAAATGGATCCGGACAAAATCAAATTCCCCAGAAGCCTGCTGGACAAAAAAAGTTTTGACTTCAGCTTCAGCGGACTGAAATCCTCTGTGGCACGGTATATCCATGTTCATCAAATAGAAAGTCAAGAAGATACAGCCCAGGTTGCCGCCTCTTTCCAGGCAGCAGTCATTGACGTGCTTACCACCAAATTGATGAATGCAGCCAGGTTTAAGGGCTGCAAGCGCATCGGCATTTCAGGCGGCGTTTCAGCCAACCGGACATTTGGGACCCTATTGTCAGAAAGGGCTGGTAAAGAAGGTATTCAGGTCTTTGCACCCCCCATTGATCTCTGCGGTGATAATGCTGCCATGATTGCCGCCAGGGGATTTACAATGATCAGCCAGGGCCATACCTGTGACCTGAATCATGATGTATTTTCCCGAACCAGGATTTAAACCTAGGGGCCAATCTTTTATCACAACCAAATCTTATCTCAACCGGATAAATACCTTTTTTTTGTCCGCAAAATTCTGTCCATGGACTCTTTCCCCAATTCAAATAACTGTGGGTTTCCAGACAGGAGGCGCATTATTTCTTCCCATGCAACCCTGATATTAGGGCCTTTGTGACAGATCAAAGCAAGATCGATCCCTGAAGCCATAATCTGACGGACACAGGTTTTCATATCATGTTTAATGGCCTTCATATCCAGGTCATCTGTTAAAACCAGCCCCTCATATCCCAATTCCCCCCTCAGCAGATCACCTGCAATATAGGGAGACAAACTTGCCTGCCAGATGTCATCTAATTGGGGATAGGAAATATGGGAAAGCATTATTCCTGTAACATCTGTATCCCTGGCAGCTTCAAAGGGCCTCATATCCGCTGCCCTCAAGGTTTCAAGATCGGTATTGAGCTTTGGCAAAAAAAAGTGGGAATCCTTTATGGTCCTGCCGATTCCGGGAAAATGTTTGGCCACGGCCATGATCTTTTTATCCTGAAGACTCTTGATTACACAAGAACCCAGTTCAGATACAATTGCGGCATCCCCTTTAAATACCCTATTTTTCATGATGCTGTCCACCCCTTCCGGAGCCACATCCACTACAGGGGCCATGTTCATATTGATACCTGCACTGGCCAGTTCATCGGCCGTAATCTCTGCAAAATGGCGGGCATCTGCCTTTGTATGAATATGGGGATTGCCGGCAAACTCGGTAAAGGGGTGTTTTAACCTTGCCACCACCCCACCCTCCTGGTCCACTGCTACAAAAAGGGGTGGCTGGCCGCAGTCTGCTGCAAAGGTCTGGGCATCAGAACAAAGTCGGATCAGCTGTTCCCTGGACTCAATATTGGGTTTAAACAAAATAATACCACCCGCCTTGATTTCCCGGATAATAAATTTCAACTCCCGGTTCAAGAAGGTGCCGTCAAATCCCAGCATGAGCCGCTGCCCTGCCATTAGTTCAACCATGGGGTCATAATTTTGCAAGGGCATCTTCCAATTTTTTTGTTACCTCCTGGGACAGACTGCCGGCCTGTTCAAGACTTGAGGCTACCTCTGTCAACCCGGCTGTTCTGGCCTTCGCAGCCCAGGACAAAAAATTATCCTTGTGGCTGTCATTGTGATCAATCCAATGGGAAAACAGGGTATTAAGCTTCTGCTCCAGGGTCATTTCCTTGGCCTGCTCATGGTTGTGCTCATGGTTGTGCTCATGGTTGTGCTCATGGTTGTGCTCATGGTTGTGCTCATGGTTGTGCTCATGGTTGTGTGAATGCGCGTGGTCCTTGGAATGGTCATGGGTATGGTCGTGTGTCATAAAAGAACTCCATTTAGATATTGTTTCAGACCGATGAGTTCCGGTGTATAGTGATAGACAGGACGCCATTGTCTGAATGCATTTATTTCAATTCCATTATAAATAATGGACACAGGTCTGTCAGCCGATACAACCACCACAATAATGCGGCTGTTATCAGCGGAAAATCTTAGAGCTGAATTGTATCTTGCCCCCCTTGCCATGTTTTCCCAGGAAACCGTTTTCCCATCCAAAAGGCATCCGAAACCGTGAATGGCGGTATTGGTCGTCAGGTGAACGGCACCGTCAATCCGCAACAGGGAACAGGCAAGGTCAACATTTTTGGGATCCAGAAGGCTTAGGGGAGGATCCAGCACATGTCCGGCCAGTCGATTCGGGGTGTCATTCAGATCAATGACCAGAGTGCAGCCATGGCGGGCATGACCGGCTCTGTGCACCAGATGGGACACCAGATTAAAAAGCGTGGAGGATGTTTGGACGTCTGTGTTCGAATCCAGAAGTAACTCCTCGAGTTCAACCAGCTTGGCCTCCCGGGTGGTTGAATGAAAACTGCCGTCAAAAAAAGAAGCAATTTTGTCTTTGCCAGCTTTCAAAAACCCGTAATCTCCTTTGAATTCGGCAGCAATGGCATAATCAGGAACCTGGCCATTGGTGATCCCAATGATCGTATCCCCATCAGACACCAGTTTCCTCTCTGATTTTTCAACTGCCAATAATAATTTTCTGATGTGTTTAACATTTGAAACAACCGGACGCTCATGCTTTTGAATTTTGGTCAAAAAATCAACGTGTTTAATTATAGCCGGATCAGTGAAAAACAGGACTCCCCTTGCCCATGCCCCCTCCTCTCTTGTTTTTGAAATATTTAATATATCATTCAAGATGGGCGGAATCTGTATTTTGCTGTCAAATCCCAAATGCTTGTCACGTATATCCACAATATAATCGGCAATGGCCTGGAGGGAATAGTTTTTCAAAACATAGTCAGAGGAATTAATGGGAGCATTCCTGGTATTATAATCGTGTACAAGTAGAGAAGCCGCCTGTTCCAGCCACCTCTCAGTCGGACGGATAGAGCACATATCCGGGTGGTGCTCCGTAAACCACATTTGGTAAAAAAAATCGCTGCACCCTCCCCCATGGGATATCAGGCCGGACAATTCCAGATCATTTTCCGGTATCAGTAAGCCCTTGGGCTGGATTGAAATTTTTTCTTTTACACGATGCCGCCATTGACTGTCAGGGGCATAATAAATGTCATCAAGCTTTGATTCATGGCCCCGCAACAGGCCCTGGGCATCAAAAATTGATATGGGGTCCTCGGGGGCAACCGCAAAAATCAAGGCAACCCGGGTAGGCCTGGAATATTTTGAAAGCCCTTCTGTTACACCATTAAGGATATTTGCTATACATAATTTTTTATATGAGGCATCATTCATTGCAATTATAACCAATTGTGGTTGTTAATTCATAGTCTGTTGATACCTTTGTTCCACGCACTTTGGCAAGTTTTTTTTACGGATTAATTTCCCAGGTATTGTAAAATTGCACAAGGATTGCTATTGAATCAAAAAAATAAATACTAAAA
>PIVS01000137.1 GCA_003353855.1 Desulfobacteraceae bacterium | reverse complement strand
ATATTGAGTAGCCAGCAGTCTAGTTACCTACTATGTTGATTAGCAACATTACGAAGAGAAGAATAGCCCACCGGCGACCTTCATTCAGTAACAGTACAGCCAGGCCAACTCCACTCGGGGGCCAGATGGATGCAATACCCTCCGGTTGAATGACAAACAAGAGTCCGAGCCAGACAGCGATGGAATACGCGATAGCTATCAACATAAACCCTAACAGGCCCGGAAATCGCTTGCCAGCTCTGTGTGATTGCAGAACATAATCTGTCTGACGCGATGGAATCATATATTGATATGTAAATGCTTTTTTGCTTTTTGTCAATCAACAGCAAAAAAAATTATAACTCTGAAAAATAAGAATCTTAAATCCACCACGACTAAATCAACGCACACCGTTGTTGATGCCGAAGCGGTCAAAGGAGAATATCCCACCATGGAATTGGCTGAAATGACCATACACCCGGAAACAAGGCCTGCTGCAGATGCATCGCTCACACGAAATTTCCATGAACTCAATGCAGCTAAGATTTATTATCCTGGCACCTATATGCGCTTGATCCATGAACTTATGAGTAAATGTTCTGATGAGTAAAGTGGTGGCTCTGAGGTTTCACCATTTCTTCCCAGAGGTAAGAAGTCCTGATGTTGAAGATTATGATTATGATAATTCAAGCTCCCAGATTCCAGTATTTGACACCTTTTGGAGCTGATATTTTTTATAAATTGAGTTGAGGGATTATTGTCCTATATTCAAATTCAGCCATATTTTAATTTCCCCAGTCTGTTTTAACAATAATCATGCTTCTCAACCAAGGTTTATTTTTCTTTCCAAACAGCTCCTTACCCGGCACCAGGAGGCCCACAACATGTTGGTGCGCCCCCTGGTGCCGGGGCATAAATAATAAAATCATAGAACTCAAGGAGTCCCCCCTAAACTGGAAAGCAGTAATACTTGTCTTTGCACCTTTGTCATTGATTTTCTCCTAGATAAAAAAGCTACTCTCTGGATAAGATCATCAATGTCTGATTCTCGAACTGGGAAACCAATTGTGTTTTGCATATTTTTTTAATAAATGCCATCTGCCCGTCAAGGGATAGTTTTCTTGATTGAATCAACCAACGCAAGAACCCCTTAATGCCCAATTCGCGGCCCAGTTCTTCCGGGTCTCAATTGCCCTTCCTTAGTGCCGGATTATTGCCTAGTACAAGATCAATTTCCCGGACCACTTTTTGTGCTGCACCGGCAGGGTCTGCCGCATCCCTGATGGGCCGTCCAATGACAATGAGGTCACTGCCCTGTTTCACTGCCTGGGCCGGGGTGGTCACCCTTTTTTGATCATCATTTTCAAGCAGACTCCATGCAGGCCTTATCCCCGGAGTAACCGCCAGAAAATCCCGGCCAAATGCCCCTTTAATCCGGGCAGCTTCCCGTCCGGAACACACCACACCGGCGCACCCGGCTCCATGGGCCATGCGGGCCCGGACAAGAACCAGTTCATTGGGATCTTTAACAAAGCACTCTTTGAACCCTCCGGCCTCCACCGCCCGGGCATCATTGTCCGTTAAAAGCGTCACCCCCAGCACCCCTGTTTTCCCCCTTCCCCCATCCACTGCCATTTCAAGGACCCGGGCAGAGGCGCAATGGACGGTAACGAGATCCACCCCAAGATTGGCAACCCGTCCCATGGCCCGCTTTACCGTGGCGGAAATATCATGAAGCTTCAGATCCAGAAAAATCTTGGCATCACTCAACTCCCTCACCATTGCCACCACAGATGGCCCCTGGTCAATAAAGAGTTCCAGACCAATCTTAAACATCCCCACATGGCCGTCCAGAAGCCGGACATAGGATCTTGCCTCTTTGAGTGAGGAAAAATCCAGGGGAAATACCATATAATCCCTACCTGTTTTTTGCATAAAATATCCTTGATTTTTGTTTTTACTTGATTGGGAGTTTGATAATAAATTTTGTACCTTTTCCCAAGCAGGATTCAATGTTCATATCTACGCCATGATTATCGACAATGATAAAACAGGAAACTCAAAGCCCAAGCCTGTCAGCGAATTGTTTATACCAAAATCCATAATCGGTTCATAATCCTAGTCCTCTTGATCCGCATGGTAGGGAAACCGGATTTTACGTTTTTCATGATTCACGATGGCAATATAAAAATTGGTTACATCTAATATTTTGCTCACTAAAATATGAATTTGTTTGTAAAGATCCTTTAAATCCAGGGTTGTATTAACGGCATTGGAAATTGCAAATAACGTTTTGTTAATGTTTGCAATTGAAAACCCAAACATGTCGGCTACCGTTTGGTTCGCCTCAAGGCAGATGCCGTCCTTGACCAGAAAAATGGCTTCCATGGTATCCTGGGCAAGGGCATGAAAAGGCCCATTGCTTATTTTAAAAGCCTTTTTGGCCTGAATTTTCTTAATTATTTCTGAAGATCCTCTTTTATTCTCTTTCATGGTGTTAAATTATCATTAGTTTAGAATAGATTCAATTAGTTTATAACTGCCTTGGTTCGAAAGAATCCCACGTTTGTGATCCAATCTTGTATCACATATGGACAAATTCCCAAAGTCATAATCCTTTGAAAGGTATCGATCCATCATACTCTTTTTTAAGGGATGTAACAAAACACTTGATTCCAAGGTCTGATTTTAAATATATAGAAAGAAAAGGAGAAAACGGCCCATGATTGACCAGGCAAAAACAATTTTACAGGAAACATTTGGATACCCATCCTTTAAACCCTTTCAGGAAGAGATTATTGAAGGGATATTAAACCGGCAGGACACGGTTGTAGTATTGCCTACAGGTGGAGGCAAATCCCTGTGCTACATAATACCTGCCATCTTGTTTGAGGGACTTACCATTGTAGTGTCTCCCTTGATTTCCCTGATGGAGGACCAGATTGGCCAGCTGACCCAGACCGGTATTCCGGCTGTCTGCTTGAACAGTATGCTGAGTCCGGAGGCCTATGGTCAAAATATTCGCCTCCTCCGGGAAAACAGGGTCAAATTATTATATTTGGCCCCTGAAACATTGATGATGCCCAGAACCCTGGAATTGCTGGAACAGCTTCCCATAGACCTTCTGGCAGTGGATGAAGCACATTGTGTCTCTGAGTGGGGGCATGATTTCAGACCGGAATATCGTAAGGTGCAGGAATTTCGGACAAAAATCCCCCATGCGGTTGTCATGGCACTTACAGCCACGGCCACCCCCCAGGTACGAACAGACATTTTAACCCTTTTTAAGATTCCCGTTGGAAACTTTTTCATGGGCAGTTTTAACCGTGACAACCTGTTTTTGGATGTCCGGATCAAAAACAACCCCCAGGCCCAGTTAATCAATTTTATTAAAAAATTTCCCAAAGAATCGGGAATCATTTATTGCACCACCCGCAAATCCGTGGAAAACATTACTGATCTTTTAAGGGCAAACGGATTCAAAGCAAGTTCCTACCATGCAGGCTTAGAGGATAACCAACGCAGGGAAAACCAGCTGGCCTTCATCCGGGATGACATCCGGATAATGGTGGCAACCATTGCATTCGGCATGGGCATTGATAAACCGGACGTCAGGTTTATTGTCCAATATGATCTGCCCAAAAACATTGAAACCTATTACCAGCAAATCGGGAGGGCCGGCCGGGACGGGCTCAGATCAGATTGCCTGTTGCTGTATGCCCAGTCAGATACCCAGACCATCACCCGGTTTATTTCCCAAAAAGAAGAGAACATCCAGGCGGTGGAACATGAAAAACTGGCAGACATGCTTGCCTTTGCCAGGGCCCGGAATTGTCTTCGAACCCCTCTGCTGGGATATTTTGGAGAGTCCTTTCCCGGCGACTGTCAACTTTGTAAAAACTGCAGGCCCGATCAACAGGATCTGACAGATATCACCATCCCGGCCCAAAAATTTTTAGCCTGCGTCAAACGGACCGGGGAAATATTTGGAACCGGACATATAATTGATGTACTCAGGGGATCAAGGGCTAAAAAAATCTTTCAATTTGACCATGACCAATTATCCACCTATGGAATCGGAAAAGACCTTGCGGCCATGGAATGGAAACATATATCAGAACAACTGCTGGCCCAGGAGCTGATGAAAGCCACAGCACCCCACGGCAGCCTGAAACTTACCCCCAGGGCCTGGGCGGTTTTCAAAGGGGAAAAAAAAGTAATGGCACCCAGATTTCATGGGGAACCCATTGTCACCAGCAATTTTACCATGGCATCCTGGGACAATGCCTTGTTTGACCGGCTAAGACAAAAACGGAAACAGATGGCTGACCACATGGGCCTGCCCCCCTATGCCATACTTACGGACAAGACCCTGACTGAACTGGCACAAGTTTTCCCCTCCTCAATCCAATCCCTTGAACAGATCCATGGGATCGGCGCATACAAAAAAGAGACCTTTGGCCAGACATTTTTAGATGAAATCCAGGCATATTGTACTGAAAATCAAATTGATCGCAGGGACCGGTTTAAGACCCCTCAAAAGAAAAAGTCCAGGTCTGTTTCCGATAAACCGCCCCGGTTTAAATATTTTGGAGACCTTTTTAACACCGGGATCAGCGCCCGGGAACTTGCCGACACCAACAAAATCAAACTAGCCACCGTTCTCACCCATTTAGGGGTCTATATCCGGGAAGGCTTTGTCTTACGAGAAACCAGGGAATTTATCCAATTGTCCGGAGCAGACCCCAAGACATGGGAGCAGGTGAAACTGGCCTTTGATGAACATGGAACCCTTGCTTTGAAACCTGTCTTCCTCCATTTGGACCAGGAGATTTCCTATGACCGGCTTCATTTACTAAGGCTAAATTACCTGATGGAATCCATTAAACAATAACCCGATAATACCAGGGGCAATATTAGAATATATTTGAATCTTTAAATTGAATCTGCTAACAGATAATCTATTTTCCGGAAACGAGTCAAAACAAAAAGGAGTTACATGAAAACGACTAAATACACCCTAACCATGCTGGTTGAAAATGAGCCTGGTGTTACGGCCAGAATTACAGGCCTGTTTGCCGGAAGAGGATATAATATCGAAACAATCTGCGGCGCACCCACTGCAAACCCGAAGATGTCCAGGATCACCATCACCACCCATGCCAACCCCCTGCTGCTTGAACAATGCATGAAACAGATCAAGCGCCTTGTCAATGTCATTAAACTTCGGGATATGACCGGAGAAAATGCCGTCAAACGTGAAATGGCACTGATCTGCGTCAAGGCCAAACCGGAAAACCAGTCAAAGATAAAAAAAATTCTTACCGATTTTAAGGGAACCATGATGGATGAGGGAATGAATCAGTATATTTTTGAAGTGACAGGAGATGAAGATACCATTGACATCCTCCTTGAAAAGCTTGAGCCTTTTGGTATCAAAAAATTGACCCGATCCGGGGTTTTGGCATTATACAAAGAGGCCAACAGCCCGGGGCAACAGACGGTTTATCAGGCGTAGCGGTTTTGTACCGCCTCAATTTTTCCGCCGTGCACAAGGACAAGGGGATCCGGGTTGATCCGGTATAGTTGATACTTGGAAAAAGCAAACCCGTTATTTTTCCCGGTGCCGCTGAAAAACCGGCCCAAATCATGGGAAGAAGGTTTTTTCCCCAGGATAAGATCCATCTCCTCCCTCAGCTCTTTGATCTGTTCCACAAGTGATTCCAATGGCGTTTGAATGGCCTGATCCTTCAATGACCCAGTCAATGGCGCCTGGGTCGAAAACATCAAAGCCAGGTCGGAAACAGAAGAAATGGAGGTCGGGTTGTTCAAGGTTGGATTTAATTTGACCTCGCTTTTTTCATCTTCAATGGGCCTTACGGCCAGGTCAATCTGTTGGATTGACCCCACATTGCCATTTTCAAATAAAAACATGCCCGAACTTTTCAAACGCCCCTTCAGCGTGTTATCCTGGGCAACCATATCAAAGCGGGTGGCTGCATTTTCCAGAGAAATCGCTCCGATACCCGCATCTTTCAATGAAATCAGATGATCTTCCCCATTTTCATCCCTGGTCCACACCGACAATTTTGAAAATACTTCATCATTTTCATCAATCCAGCGGTTTTTGTCATTGTCCAGGGCAGCCAACTCCTCAAACCCGTTGCCCGTGCCAGGCCCAAAGAGCTCAGACCCGTTATTGATCGTTTGATCATTGTTTCTGTCAAAGGCCAGAAAACCGCTTCCGGCAGATGCAAAGCTCATTTTTTCCCTGTCACCGTCATTGTCCAGGTCAAACTCAAAACTGGTATCTGATAATTTTGGAAGACCACCGTCCAGACTTATCACCAGGGGATCTGTGAGAATCACCTGCTCCTGCCAGGTATGGGTAATGGATTCCTGCTCTGTTTTGGACAAAAAGACCCTGTCCATGGATAAATCAAGGGAGAACTCAATGGTTCTCCCATCTTCGGTGACCACCTCTCCTATGGAGGCAAAGGTCATCTGCTCCTCTTCAAAACGGATATCTGTTTGCTTCAGGGATATAATTTTTTCATCTGACAAGTTCATGGGAGAGAAGGAACCTGACTCCGGGGATTTCCTGGATAAGGATTGCTTGGGTGCGGTTTGATTGGTGTCGATATTTATATTTTCTCCCTGAAGAAGCTGCCGGGCCACCACAGCCCTGTCAATCACCCCCCCCACCAGGGTTTCCACCAACGCCTTCTGTTCAAAAACCTTTATTTCACCACTCTCTTCTGACCGAACCTCCGATCCGGATGAAATCTCTGCCGAGTATCCAGACTGATATTCAACCTCCCTGGTCTGGGAAAGACTCACCCGGTCCACCACCACCACAGGAAAAGAATTTGTCTCCCCGCCAATGGAAATGAACCTGTTATTAGAAAGCCTCAGTGCTGTTCCTCTATGATCTGTCTGGGATTCTTCCTTCAGCATGAGATCCATTTGTTCAGAAAAATTATGGGAGACTACCCTAATTTTGGCATCTGAAATTTTCATGAGCGATTCCCTCCGTTACTGTCATTGATATACAGACAGGTATCGACATTTTAAAAAAAAACTTAACCCTGGGCAAACTCAAAAAATACCCATGTGTATGGAACCCTCAGATAATGGTTGAAACCTTTGGAGAATTAATGATATCTAATACTATTTTTCACATGGATGATAATAGCAAAATATGATTTATCAGAATATTGAACATATTGCTGCCGGATGGCTGAAAGCAGCTAAAAAGTCTTCGAGCTTATATCAGGCCTATCTTGGCACCTGCCTGGGGGTGGCCCTTTATGACAAGACCCAGAAAATCGGGGGAATAATTCATATACTTCTGCCGGAACCCCTGGGAAACATGGAGGTTGATTTTCCGGAAAAATATGCATCCACCGGAATTCCCATACTGATCAACAAGCTGATAAGCATGGGCAGTTCCCACAAAGATCTTAAAGCCGTCATTGCCGGAGGGGCACTTGTGGGACCGGTTTCCCGGCAGGACATCGGATTAGACATCGGTGGAAGGTCTGCTGAAATTACCCGGAATATTTTAAAAAACCAGGGCATCGATATTGTCAAATCTGAAACCGGCGGTTTTTTTACCTGCACCCTTGAATTAAACATGCAAACAGGTGAAACCATCATCACCCCGGCCTGGGAAGATGTCTGCAAATCCCAGGGAGACGTTACCCCGCCAACCCTGGATGATATTAACGAAACCATTGAAAAGATCAAACCCATCCCCCAGACTGCTTTAAAAATTCTCAGGATGCTCCAGGATAACCGGTATGGCATAACAGATATCACCCAGGCACTTTCCCAGGATCAGGTATTGAGCGGTCAGACCCTGAAAATATGCAATTCAGCCATGTTTGCCGGCACCCTCAAAATTGACACCTTAAAGGATGCTGTCTTATTATTAGGGGAGGACCTGCTGCTTAAATCCGTTATCACGGCAGCAGTGAACACCTATTATAATCAAACCGGCACCTCAGGATATTCCCTGTGCCGGGGCGGCTTGTTTTTCCACGCCGTGGGGGTTGCGATAACCGCCGAAGCCCTGGCGAAGAAAACCGGAAAAACGGCAGGCAAGCACGCCTATACAGCCGGACTTCTCCATGATATCGGCAAGGTAATCCTGGACCAGTACATATCAGACTATTCCCCGCTGTTATTCAGAAATTTAAGTTTAGAGACGGAAAGCTTTCTCAGCTCGGAAAAAAAATTACTTGGCATCACCCATTGTGAAGTAGGCGGTTTTCTGGCAAAAAAATGGCAATTTTCCGATGGTCTGTCCCAGGTCATCCGTCACCACCACCACCCGGAAAAAGCAAAAAGCAACAAGGACCTTGTTTATATTATCTACCTTGCCGACCTCTTAATGGAAAAATTTCATACCGGTAATGACCTTGAAAAAATGCAGTCACAAAGCATGGGACATGTTCTGGACCATCTTGGACTCACTTTGGCAGATATCCCGGAGATCATTGATTCTATTCCCATAAATGCCATGAATACTAACGAATAACCTCCCCGGAAAGACAAAAATGACCCATACAGACAAACATCAGCAATTAAAAGACCTTCCAGGGGTGGACCATCTCCTGGAACGCATTAAAAATGATGATCGTTTTTTTGAGATCCCCCGGAAGGTAATCCTTGAATCCATCCGCTTCATTTTGGAAAGCATCCGTCAAGATATCCTCAGGGGCGATAAGACAGATATTATAGATAAGGATATCATTGAAAAAACCATTGAAGCGGCCCGGGAAAAAATAAAGAACCGGCTGGTGCCGGTAATCAATGCGACCGGGGTAGTGCTTCACACAAACCTGGGACGGGCCCTATTGTGTGAAGATGCCATCAAAAACATCCAAACCATCTCCCAGTCCTATTCCAACCTGGAACTGAATCTTGTCACAGGAAAACGGGGAATTCGATATACGGCAGTTGAAGAACTGATATGCGAATTGACCGGGGCCCAGAGCGCCATTGCCGTCAACAACAATGCCGGGGCAGTTTTGCTGACCTTAAATACCCTGGCAAAGGATACCCAAGTGGTGGTTTCCCGGGGGGAGCTGGTTGAAATCGGCGGATCTTTCAGGATACCCGATATCATGTCCAAAAGCGGATGTCACCTAAAAGAGGTGGGCACCACCAACCGAACCCATTTACGGGATTATGAACAAGCAGTCACAGACCAAACCGGCCTTTTTCTCAAGGTTCATACCAGCAATTACAAAATTGAGGGCTTTACGGCCAGTGTCGGCCTTGGGGAACTTTCCGAACTGGGAAGGAAAAAAAATATTCCGGTGATGGAAGATCTTGGCAGCGGGACCCTCATCGATTTTTCAGCCTATGGGCTTCCTGCAGAACCCCTGGTTTCCGATTCAATTTCATCCGGGGCAGATGTGGTCACCTTCAGCGGTGATAAGCTTCTGGGAGGGCCCCAGTCCGGTATTATTATCGGGAAAAAAGAAACCATTGACCAGATTAAGGCCAACCCCCTGACCCGGGCCCTGCGCATTGACAAGCTCACCCTGGGCGCCCTGGAAGCCACCTTAAAACTTTATAGGGATGAAAAGCGGGCAGTCAGGGAGATTCCCACCCTGAGAATGCTGACCATGTCCCATGACCAAACCTGCAAAAAAGCCGCGGCCCTGCAAATACAGATCAAGAAGAGAATTGACACGCAAGCCCGGGTCCTGTTGGCGGATCTGGAATCCAGACCCGGCGGCGGCTCATTTCCAGAACTGAGGCTGCCCACCCAATGTGTCACCATAAGCCCCGAAAACATGTCCGTGGCAAAACTGGAGAGAGGCCTTCGCCTGTCATCTCCCGCAATCATCGGCAGGATAGAGGGGGATCGCTACATAATAGACCCCAGAACCATTCAAACCGGCCAGGAAGAAATTATTTCAAAAACCCTTGAAAAAATACTATTGAAAAAATGATACACAAATTTGCTTCAAAGGAAATCCATTTTTTAAAAGCCGATTCAGACAGCCACCCAATACGGCCGCCTGCAACCTTTTTTTCTGACCTTCTCCATGACCAAACCGTCCAGGTTGAAAGCTTGAACACCCGTCTTAAATCGGCCGACATCCCTGGAGATGAATTTATCTGCGCCGTGGTTCAAATATCCGGAAACGCCTCGAAAAAAACAAAGGAAAAAGCAAAGGAAATTTTCGAAGCCTGTTTTCACTCGGTCCTGGACAAGGAAAGGGGAATATGGGAAAACCTGAATGATACATCCTTTGCCCTGGTATTCTGGGATTATGTCAAAGAGGAAAATGGTTTCCGCCTCATCTCCTTGTTAAAAGAAAAAATATCAGCTGCCCTGAAAACCGATATTCTCATGGGGGTAGCCACATTCCCCTTCCATAATTTTGAGAGGGTCGATATTTTGGGCAATGCCCTGAAAGCCGTTGACCATGCCGCATTTTTCGGTACCAATCACATGATTTATTTTGATGCGGTTTCCCTTAATATCAGCGGAGACAGGCTTTACCAGCTCAATCACTATGACAAGGCGATCCAGGAATATAAAAAAGGCCTTGAAAGCGAACCGAAAAACATTAATCTCATCAACAGTCTCGGAGTTTGCTACGGGGTAATCGGTGAAATTGAAAAGGCGCAAAAAGAATTTAAAAAGGCCATTGCTATAAATTATAGGGATGTGATGGTCATCTATAATATGGGCCTGATCCATCGGATCAATAAAGAGGAGGAGAGGGCCATTCTCCATCTGAAAAAAGCCCATGGCATTGATCAGAATGTATTTGAAATTGAACTCCTTTTGGGACACCTTCTGTTTAA
>PIVS01001158.1 GCA_003353855.1 Desulfobacteraceae bacterium | reverse complement strand
AATGGTTATCAGCATAACGATATCGGTGCATATCTTGCCGCTGAAATTAAAACGCTGCTCCCTGGGCTTTCCGGACCGGTCATTGAACCTGAAAACAAGATAAGGGCGACGGTAATCGGTGCCGGCGCCCATACATTATCAATATCGGGATCCTCGGGATTTATGGACGACGAGCTTAGTTTTCCCATGTGGAATATACCGGTGCTCAGGATTGACGTGGAACAGGACAAATTAAGCCTTGCCCATATCACATCTGAAATTGAAAAGTCTTTTAAGCGGTTTGATCTGTCCGAGGGAGCCGAGACCGTGGCGCTCTACTTTAAGGATCTCACCCACAATTCCTACCAGAAGCTGGAATTGTTCGCCAACGCCATTGAGTCGGTACTGGCAAATTCAATCGGGAAAAACATTCCCATCATTCTCATTTTTCAAGCTGATATTGCCTGCGGTGTGGGAAACGTCATCCGCCGGGAAACAGGTCTTAAAAAAAATCTGCTCACTCTGGATGAACTGGATCTTAAAGATGGCGACTGGATCGACATCGGCGAGCCGTTGGTGGAAAACCAGGTGTTCCCGGTGACCGTAAAGTCACTGATTTTTCATGACACCCGGAAAGCATGATGCGGTCCCGGTAT
>PIVS01000136.1 GCA_003353855.1 Desulfobacteraceae bacterium | reverse complement strand
ACCGTATCAAGCGGTGAAAAAGCCATTGATACACTCAAGGTTAATAGTTTTGATGTCATTTTGCTGGACATACAGATGGACGGGATCAGCGGAATGGATGTCCTCACCCATGTTAAGGAAGAATATCCTGATATTGATGTCATCATGATCACGGCATTCGGGTCTATCCCTTCGGCTGTTCAGGCCATGAAATCCCATGCCTTTGATTATCTTTTAAAGCCCTTTGACCCGGATGAACTTGGAGTGCTGATCAAGAGGATCATTGATCACCGGGCAAGGAAAAAGGAAAACCTCTTTTTAAAAGAAGAGTATGAGCAGCGAACCCGGTTTGAAAGCATGATCGGTCAGTCAATGCCCATGCAGGAGATTTTCAGCCTGATCAACGATATCCGGGACAGCGATGCCACTGTGCTGATCACCGGTGAAACCGGTTCGGGCAAAGGCCTGGCAGCAAAAGCCATCCATACCAACAGCCGGGCCAGTGAAGGTCCCTTTGTCAGTGTCAATTGCGGTGCTATCCCCAGGCATATTATGGAAAGTGAATTGTTCGGTCACAGGAAAGGCGCATTCACCGATGCCAGGGAAAATAGGAGAGGCCGGTTGGAGTTGGCCAATGGCGGAACCCTGTTTCTGGATGAAATCGGTGAAATCAGCATGCGTATGCAGATAGACCTGCTCCAGGTTCTGGAAGATAAAATTTTTTATAAGGTGGGCGGGACCCAGCCACTTACAGCGGATTTCAGGGTGATCGCTGCAACCAATGCAGATCTTGCCCGGGCCATAGGGGATAAAACCTTTAGGGAAGATTTGTTTTACCGTCTCAATGTGATCTCATTTACCATGCCGACCCTGCGGGAGCGCAAGGAGGATATCCCCCTCTTGGCCCAGCATTTTCTGGTTAAATTTACCCAGGAGGTAAACCGGGGGGTGGAAAGGATCAGCAGGGATGCCATGGATGAACTCATGCTCTATGAGTGGCCGGGAAATGTAAGGGAATTATCCAACGCCATTGAGCGGGCCGTGGTGGTCTGCAAGACCCGGACAATAACCCCCTTTGATCTGCCAATCGGCTCCTCCCTGGAGGATGAGCTTAAGGAGCGATATTCTTCTCTCAATGAGATGGAAAAACAGCATATCCATAAAATTCTTGACCAGTCCGGGTGGAATATTTCCAAAAGCGCTGCCATTCTGGGGATTGACAGATCCACCTTGTATAATAAAATCAAGCGTTACGAACTGATCTCCCCCCGGGGTTGACCTCCTTGCCATGAGCAGACCCGATACCATCTTTGTTTCCCCTGTGGGAAAAATTGCACCCTGGATCACCAGGGCTATTGTCGAAAAAATGAAGAGTTTTTTTGGATTTAAAACAGAAGAGCTTCCCCTGCTTACGGATATTTCATTTGCCTTTGATCCGGAGCGGAATCAATACCATTCCACCCTTATTTTAGAGGAGGTTGCCGCCCGTTGCCCCAGGGGCGGGCTCAAGGTCCTGGCCGTTACGAAGGAGGACCTGTTTATTCCGATTTTGACCCATGTTTACGGGGAGGCCCAACTGGGGGGCAAGGCCTGTATCATTTCCATCTCAAGACTCATCACCGGGCCTGATATGGGTGGTGTGGACAGTGGTGCCGGCCGCATTGTCAAGGAAGCCATCCATGAGCTGGGACATTGTTTTGACCTGCGCCATTGCGAAGATGAATATTGTATCATGCATTATTGCAGGAAGCTTGCGGATGTGGACAAGAAGTTAAACCGGTTCTGCCGATATTGTAATATATTCCTGTCCGACAATATCAAGAGACTTGGGGAATGAACTCCTTTACCAGGGTATCCCAGGAAACCCCGGGCAGATTGCCGTAGAGGTCTGATATCAGGGTTCCGCCGTCGGCTGCTTTGAGCTGGGTCTCTTCTTCAAGAAAACTGTAAAGATGCCTGACAGAGGCATCCATGAATTTTTTGGATGACTCCATAAATAACAGACTTTTCAGATCCTGTTTCAGGTCGGGGCAGTAAAGGGTGAGTATCCACCCGTCGGTATAGGGGGCGCGGGAGATGAGGGAGGGGGTTTTCCGGGCATGGGCATTGACCCCGGTGATCACGCCGTTGACAGGGGCAATAAAGGACACCTCGTGTCCCTGGCGGGTCAGGGTAAGACAGGGTTTCCCCTGGATCAGTTTTTTCCCCATCAAGGGGGTGGACAGGGTGTCAAACCAGCCCAAGAGCTTAGAGGCAAAATCATCAACCCCCATGCGCACCATGCCGTTGTCCTCAATCTTAATCCAGGTATGACCCGGGGAAAAATAGTATCCCACGGGCAGACAAATTCCGCTGATCTCATCAAATTGAACCGGCTGCAGCATGGTATATACCTTGAACTGATCATTAAAAAACTGGTCAAATTCACAATCAATGCAGTGATAGACCTTGGGGCAGGCTTTAAATCCGATATAGCCTTTCATGTGGTGGATACAGGGCCGTTTTGCCAAGGGGTTTTTCTTTAATTTGTCCTTCCAGAAAACCAAGCCGGCTTTTTTCCCTACTTTTTTCCCTGGGGGGAGCCCCTTGCTTTTCAACTCCTGGTTTGAACGGCAGGCCCTTGTCAGAGCCCGGTCAAACCGGCAGTTGACACAATCAAACTGGTTGAAACATTTTTTTTCTTTTACCACCCCTGCCTGCATCCAGAGACAGGCAGGGGAATTGTCTTTTGTATAGGTCTTCATGTTTACTCCTTGGGTCCTTGAAAAAGGTTGGCCCTCAGTAACAACGGATCAGGTGCCCAGAAATTTACGGGTGAGGTTGTGCCAGCCCAGGGCGGGCAGGTTGCCGTATACATCTGATCTCAAGTATCCACCGTCTGCGCTCAGGGGGCCTGTGATTTCCTCAATCATTATCTCAAGGGCGGTCACCTCCCGGTTCAGCCAGGCACAGCTTTTCTCATCGGCCATCAGGTCTTTGACGGCTCCTTTGAGATCTGAATTGTGGACGGTAAACAGCCAGCCGTCTTTGTAGGGATCCTGCTCCGGAATGGTGGGTGATTTTCTTATCCCGTGGTTTACACGGGTGATAATCCCGTTGATCGGGGACTGAACATCTGCAAAATTATCCCTTTGCCTGATACCCCAGCCCGCTTGGTTTTGGTTTAATTGGTTGCCGGTAAGGGGCAGGTCAAATCCATCGGGCCCACCCAGAACTTTTAATGCAAAATCATCCATGCCAACCCGGATAACACCACCATCCTCAATGCGGGCCCAGGTGTGGCCTGAATGGAAATATCCTGACCGGTCCAGTTTGAATCCTTTGATATCTGTGATTTCACCCATACCATGGGATATTGCAGGAGACAGGGTTTCCTCAAACAATTGGTCAAAATCGCAATGGCTGCAATTGTAATTCATGGGGCAGGCCCTGTGGTCTGCCCTGCCGGTCATGGTGTGGCGGCAGGTTCTGTTCCGACTGTCATGTTTTCGCATGGCATCCTGCCAGGAGATGTGCCTTCCGGTGGCTGTCAATTTCAGCATTCCAGCATCATATTTACAGGTGGCGCAGTCGTAATAATGATTACAATCCTTTTTTTTCACCACACCTGCCTGCATCCATAGGCAGGGATGAAGGGGGCGATTTTCCGCTTGGGAGCTGGAAAAGGTTTTTTCAGTGGCTGCCATGGAATTGGTTTGCTTGGTCATGTGGACCTCCTTTGTGGATAATGGGTTGTCAATTTATGGTTAATCAATTATAGAATAGAAGAGCAAAAAGGATACCAGACCTTTGTTCTTTGAAAATTTTATCCTGATATTCCCTGGTGTATAGGGTTTTGTGAATGCACCTGTCCCAGGATTTCAGACAAGGAATGTGAATGGAATTGTTGGATTTTTCAACAGCCTCTCCCGGGCAAAGTTTGGTTTTCAGGGGCAAATGCCCGGCCTGGCCGTTCAATGGGGTATGGGGGATTTTGCTGCAGCCTTGTCTGGGTTTTCCACAGTTAAGCCTTGCGCAGTTGTTGGGTCATATGTTAAAAATTAAAAGAGTTTCCCATTGTTTGTATCATTTCAAGAGGACTATATCGTGAAATTTCCCCAAAACGAAATGGAATCAATTCTTAAC
Source organism: Desulfobacteraceae bacterium (assembly GCA_003353855.1). Taxonomy (GTDB): domain Bacteria; phylum Desulfobacterota; class Desulfobacteria; order Desulfobacterales; family Desulfobacteraceae; genus NBML01. Next base: position 6,713 of record PIVS01000136.1, on the reverse strand, counting down.
GGCATCAGGGATTTTATCCTGATCATCTCCCCGGAACGGGAGATACAGATGGTGAATGATGCCTTTTTAAAACATATGAATTATGCTCGGAAGGATGTCATTGGACGGAAATGTTATGACGTATTCCAGGAGGTCACCCGGAAAAGCAGCAATTGCCAGAGTAAATGCCCTTTGGAAGATGTCATCCGGAACAAACGGCATTGTCAGGTGGAATTGACCCGTTTGGGGTCGGATGGGAAACTCAACTATACGGAATTGACCATTTTCCCCATCTGGGAGCAGAAGGGGAAAATTGAGAAGTTCATTGAGGTCAGCCGGGATATCACCGAACGGAGGGCCAATGAGAAGCAGAGCCAGGATTATCTTTTAAAAATGGTTGAAGAAAGGACCCGGCAGTTGAAAGAAAGCCATGAAAGGCTTTTGCACCAGGATAAGATGTCCTCCCTTGGAAAACTGGCCTCCTCCGTTGTCCATGAAATCAATAATCCCGTGGCCGGGGTGTTGAACCTGGTCATGCTCAGCAAGCGGATTTTAAAGGAAGACCAAATCAATCAAGGTGAACTGGATTTGTTTTTACAATACCTGGATCTCATGGAAACGGAAACCCGGCGTATCAGTCGTATTGTCGGTAATCTTCTGGTTTTTTCACGTCAATCAAAAATCGAAGTTATCAAGTTTGATATGAATGAACTGATAGAGCAGATATTGATATTGAACTCCAATTTGCTAAAAATCAACCATGTGCGGGTCATTGAAGATCTTGAGTACAATCTGCCCCTGGTCAGTGGCTCCGAAGATCAGATCAAACAGGTGTGTATGAACCTTATCTCCAATGCCATTGAAAGCATGTCTGGAAGGGAGAAAAAACGGCTGACCATCAAAACCTTTCCTAGGGATAAGAAAAAAGCCATAGGGCTTGAGATTATTGATACAGGGATGGGAATTCCCAAGGAGATGATCCCCAAAATATTTGACCCCTTCTTTACCACCAAGAAAAAGGGCAAGGGAGTGGGGCTTGGGCTTTCTGTCGTCTACGGTATTATTAAAGAACATGGGGGAAAAGTGTATGTGGATTCAACACTGGGTAAAGGCACCCGGTTTGCAGTCACATTGTACCGGCAATTGGATCAGGGAAATGGAAAGCAAACACTTTCAGGCGCTAAATCATGAGCCGGGGGATGCAGTTCACGTATTGAAGTCATCATCAAAACGGACAATCAATGAATACTAATAAAATTAAATATGAAAACCTTAATTTTAAGCGTTTATGGTATGCAGTTTTCAGAATAATTGTTGCTCTTTTTATTTTATATGGATGTTCCCTGGCAAGTGAACCCAAAAAAGTTCTGTATATAAGTTCTTATCACCCTGGGTTTCCAACTTTCTTTCAGCAAGTTGATGGTATAAAAATGATTTTTGAAAAAAATGATATTCGTCTTGATATCGAATTTATGGATACTAAGAGGTTTCCTGAAAGGATGAATTGGGAGCTTTTTCAAAAATTACTCACCTATAAACTTGAACAAACTGATTCGTATGATGTCATCATGGTTGCTGACGACAATGCACTGCTGTTTGCAATTGAACAGCAAACAAAACTATTTAATGGGAAACCAATAATTTTTTTAGGTGTGAATAATATCGATCGTGCACTTGAACAAAATAAAAACTTCCAAATAACCGGCGTTGTTGAATCTGTATCCATGGAAGAAACCATTGGGTTAATGATAAAATTACGTCCAAAGGCAGACAAGATTATAGCTCTGGTGGATAATACTCCAAGCGGACAAAGTGATTTAAAGTTATTCTATCAGCTTGCGAAGAAATTTATTTCTTATAAGTTTTCAGATATTTCTCTTGCAAAAATGCCTTGGCCTGAATTTATAAGTGCACTAGACGATATAAAAGAGGATAGTTCAGTTCTACTTCTCTCGGCCTATCAAGATATAAATAAAAAAACATTGTTGTTTGATGAAAGTCTTAAACAAATTAAGGAAACGCTTTCTGTACCAATTTACCATCTTTGGTATCACGGTTTAGGTGATGGTATTCTCGGCGGGAAAGTCATAAATCATAAGGAACAGGGAAAAGCCGCAGCAAATATTGCTTTACAGGTTTTAAACGGCAAACCAATGGAGCAAATTAAAGTCATTAATTTAACCTCCAACCGTTTTGTTTTTGATTATCTGGAATTAAAAAAACACGATCTGTACAAATCTTTACTGCGCAAAAATAGCCTGATTCTAAATGAACCCCATTCTTTCTATCAGGATAATAAACTTCTGATTAGGGGTATTGCTATTATCATTGTATCCCTTTCAGTTTCCCTGATCTTTTCGATTGTCAATATTTACCGCCGCAAACAGATTGAGAAAACTTTAAGGAGCAGTGAAGCACATTTACGTACTGTTATCGAAACGATACCTGACCTTATATGGTTGAAGGACCCCGAAGGTTTTTATCTTTCATGCAATAAAAAATTTGAACGGTTTTTGGGGGCAAGAGAAGCTGAGATCGTGGGAAAAACCGACTATAACTTTTTAAATAAAGAAATTGCAGATTTTTTCCGTGAAAAAGACAAGGCTGCCATGGCTGCAAATATGCCCAGGGTAAATGAAGAGGAAGTCAGGTATGCGGACGGGCACCGTGAAATTCTTGAAACCGTTAAGATGCCAATGTATGGAGATGACGCTCAGCTTATTGGTGTGCTGGGTATTGCTCGAGATATTACTGAACGTAAGCGATTAGAAGAGGACAGAAAAAAATTGGAAAACAGCCTCAGACAATCCCATAAAATGGAAGCAATCGGTACTCTGTCCGGCGGTATTGCCCATGATTTTAATAATATTCTCGGCATAATTCTCGGCAACACCGAATTAGCGATGGATGATATTGATAAAACAAGTTCCTCCTATTTAAATTTAGAGGAAATAATCAAAGCAGGATTAAGGGCAAGCGATATTGTGAAACAACTTCTGAATTTCAGCCGGAAAACAGATCAGGCGAAAAAAGCGATTGATATCCGACTCCTGATTGAAGATTCAATAAAGATGTTACGAGCATCAATTCCGACCTCCATTGATATTCAAGTAAACCTGCTGAACAAATTAAGCACAGTTTATGCAGATTCCACGCAAATTAATCAGGTCCTGGTTAATCTATGCACAAATGCTGCACACGCCATGGAAGACAACGGGGGAGTCCTGAAAATTGAGCTAACTCAAATTGAACTGGATAACACCACTGTTAGGCAGTTTCAAGAAATAGAATCCGGACAGTATCTCCAGTTATCCATAAGCGATACAGGTCATGGGATTGATCCAGAAATAAAGGTTAATATATTCGATCCATATTTTACGACTAAACCGATTGGTAAAGGTACTGGAATGGGATTAGCCATTGTACTTGGTATCGTTAAAAATCACAATGGTGCAATTTCAGTTTACAGTGAAAAGAATAGAGGAACTACTTTTAAGGTTTTGTTTCCAGTGATCGAAGGCGAGGGGTCCATGGAAAACGAACTTTTAAAAAGTTTACCAACAGGAAATGAAACAATCCTATTTGTTGATGATGAAAATGCATTAGTCAAAATAGGAAAAAATATCCTTGAGTCCCTCGGTTACAAGGTCGAAACAAAAACCAATCCATCTGAGGCATTGGAGCTTTTTCGATCGGATCCTTCCCGATTTAATTTGATTATTACGGATATGACAATGCCGCTTGTCAATGGTGAGAAATTAACCAAGGAAGCGCTAAAAATAAACCCCAATATTCCAGTTATTTTATGCACCGGCTTTAGCAGTCAAATTGATAATGAAAAAGCAATCACAATTGGAGCTCACAGCTACATGGAAAAGCCAATTGATAAAAAAAGGCTGGCATTCGCTGTTCGCCATGCGCTGGATGATTAATAGAAGAAATTCTTTTTAAGAGAGGCGTACTTGAAAAACAAGCCCCATGGTCTATCTATTTAACCGGGTGATCCGGGTCAGATCATCTCTCTTTTCAGCAGGTGATGGTATTCCCTCTTAAGGGTAACCAATTGGCTGTGGGAACCCTGTTCCCTGATTTTTCCTCTCCTCAGCAGGAGAATCCGGTCGCATTCCCGGATTGTGGAAAGCCTGTGGGCAATGATGATGGAAAGTCTTCCTTTCATGAGTTTTTTCATGGCATTGTGGACCCGTTGTTCTGATTGTGAATCCATGTAGGAGGTGGCTTCATCAAATATGATCAGATCCGGGTCAAAGGCAAAGGCTCTGGCAATGCAGACCAATTGTTTTTCCCCGGAGGAAAGGGGGCGCCCCCCTTCCCGGATCCGGGTATCAAGCCCTGAAAATTTTTCAAATAAAAAGTTGCAATTGGCTTTGTTCAGGGCTGTTTCAAGAAGAAGATCCTCTTTTAAATCTCCCCCGGGGCTTATGTTTTCCCTTAACGTTCCGGAAAAAAGGAAGGAGTCCTGCATCACAAGGGCGGTTCTGCTTCTTATATCTTTGACGTTCATGGAGTTGTGGGGGGTGTTGTTGATGAGAATTTTTCCTGAATCCGGCCGGTAAAATCCTGTTAAAAGGTTGATGATGGAGCTTTTGCCCGATCCTGTATGTCCCGCAATACCAATGGATTTTCCCGTTTCAAGGGTAAAATTAATCTGTTTGAGAACAGGTTCTTTGGGAGTGTAGGAAAAATCAACATTTTCAAATTTTATTTCCTCAATGTTTTTAAGGGGGCTGCGGTTTCTGGTTGTCCTTTCCCTGGCCTTTGGCTGCTGCAGAACAAGGATGATCCGTTCCGCAGAGGCCAGAGCATTCTGGAGCAGATTGAATTTTTCCGACAGATCCCTCAAGGGCCGGAAGAAGAGTTTCATATAGCTCAAAAATGCAACTAATTCGCCCAGTGTCAGGGTTTGGTTTGCCACGGCAAAGCTTCCTGTCCAGAGGATGACGGCAATGCAGATCACACTCAAAAAGCCGATAAAAGGCATGAACATGGCAAAAATCTTGATCTGGAATATGGCCGCGATAAAATGTTCATGGTTTAACAGGGCAAACCGTTCCATGAACCTCTTCTTGCTTGAGGTTGTCTGGATGACCTTCATGCCGGTTATGCCTTCGGAAAAACTGTGATTGATTTCAGCAACTTTCTGACGGATGGTTCTGAAGGCATTTCTTAAAATTTTTGAAAAGGTAAGAACACCGATAATGATCAGGGGAACGACCAGGGACAGGCTTACCGCCATCTTGCCGTTAAGGTAAAACATGACCATAAGAATTCCCAGCAAAAGGACCAGATCTTTAAATATGAAAACAAGGACACTTGTGAACATTTCATTCATATTTTCAATATCCCCTGCCACCCGGGATACCAGCCGGCCGCTGGAATTTTTATCATAATAGGAGACCGGCAGTCCCGTCATATGGGAGAACAGGGCGCACCTCAGGCTCAATATGATCTTTTGACCCGTATACTCCATGAAAATGCTCTGGCAAAAATCAATGATAAAGGCCGTGAATGTAATGCCCGCAAAAATCAGGCAGAATCGAGTAAATGAAGTGATTTTAATCCATCCAAGGCTTACCCCGGTTCCATGGGCCGTGGGCAGGATAAATCCGTCAAAGGCCTTCTGGGTCAGAATGGGCATGAGCAGTTCAAAAAATGTGACGGCAAAGACCAGAAGAGTGGTCAGGACCAGCATCCAGGCATAGGGGCGGATAAAGGGCCAAAGTGCCTTTACAAGGGTGCTGTTTTTCAGGCGGATTTCCTTTTCCTGGGCAGGGGCTGTTTGGGGCTCAGCTGTCATGGCTCTCCTCAAACTGCTGGACCCGGAAGGAATCCTTATAAAAGGTGTTTGAGTTAATCAAATCTTCATGGCGGCCCTGGCCGGCAATAACCCCCTTGTCCATAACATAAATCCGATCACAGGCCGCAAGGGCGGATAGCCGATGGGAGATGATGATAAAGGTGGCCTTTGGGCTCATGCGGTTGAGCCGTGATATAATGGTTTGGGCGGTGTGAGTATCCAGCTGGCTGATGGGATCATCCAGAATAATGATCTGTTTGTCAATGATCAGGGTACGGGCCATGGCCACCCGCTGCTTCTGGCCGCCGGACAAGGTCACCCCCCTTTCACCCACCATGGTTTCAAGCCCATCCGGCATGGCCTCGATGGTGGCGGTGAGATCGCAGGTGTGGATGATTTGCTCAAGCCGTTTTTTTTCAATTTTTCTTCCCATGAGGATGTTTTCCGCCAGGGTGCCTGAAAAAAGAAAGGATTCCTGGGGCATGAGTGCGATCTGTTCCCTTAAAAGATCCGGGTCCAGGAGGGAAATCTCATGTTCATCAATGAAGAGGCTTCCCCTGTCAAGGTTGTAAAGCCTGGGTATCAATTGGACAAGGGAGGTTTTTCCACTGCCCGGCGGTCCTGTGATACCCACCCGGCTTCCAGGGCTGATATCCATGGAGATATTGGAAAGTACAGATTGCCGGTCATAGGAAAAGGCGACCCGGTTAAACCGGATCCTGCCCTCCAGGGTGCCCTGTTGGACAGGTGATTTCGGGGACTGCACAGAGGGCCTGGCATCCAGCAGTTTATTGAGTCGCTTCAGGGAGGCCATGCCCCGTTGAAAAAGATTGGTCATCCAGCCGATGGCAATAATGGGCCAGGCAAGCACACCCATGTATTGAAGAAATGCCACAAGCTCCCCCGGGGTAAGGCGCTG
>PIVS01001157.1 GCA_003353855.1 Desulfobacteraceae bacterium | reverse complement strand
GTATCCCGCCGTGTCTGATCTGAGTTTTACTTTTTCCACATTTTCCGGGAGACAGTCCAAGGCTTCTTTAAAAACCCTCAATTGTTCAAAACCGGCAGGCACGTTACCGTCACGAAATTTTGTATGTAGAATTATACCCTGCTCATGCCACCAGGTGTTCAGCGGCTGATACGATTTGAATCCTTTATAGCAATAAAGAGCATTCTTTTTACTGGTCTCAGCCAAGGTCGCACCCATATCCAATGTGGCCGTATTGTATGGATTTACCACATTCAAGCAGGCAGACAGATCTTTTCCTGTTCAGTGTCATGAAATTTGGATAAATATCTGAATGACGCAGATGGTGAGGGGACGGAACGCTTTTTCTCTTTGCGCCACATTCTATCCAAAGCTCTGCGTTCCTTAGGTTTCAAGCCGTACATTTCAGATTTACGCAGTATTTTGCAAAACCCCTCATCCGCTTCCAGTATTTTTAAATCGTCAACGCAATCACCACCGGCAAGATTGAGCAGCACTAGTGACATTACCATCTGGGAATCAGTCCAACCTTGGGAATTTTCTTTTACCTTTATATGCTTTTGGATCGACTTGGATAATTCGGTTACCTGGGCCAGGTCAAGATAAATTGGCAAGCCAG
>PIVS01000644.1 GCA_003353855.1 Desulfobacteraceae bacterium | reverse complement strand
GAATGAATGGTCTCGTGGTAATGGGCAAGCCAGATTTTAAAAGCCATGTTAGCCTGTTCAACGGTTTTGAGCTTGTCACAAAGAAACTGATCTCTTACGGTTCTGAAGAAACGTTCGACGTTCCCCCGGCCCTGGGGCCTGTACGGCGGGGTATGGACCAGATCAATACCGTTCCTGGCACAAATGATTTTCAGATACAGACTGACATAGGCGGCCCCATTATCAACATTATCCCGAAAAAAAATAAATGCCGAAGTTGGCTCAGATTCTCTTTCATGGCTAAGAAACAACATTAAAAACTTCGGCATAATATAAAAAACCTTCTATGGTGAAGAAGCCGGACATTTGTCTGAGCATCATATATAGGAGGTGCAAAATGCACACAAACATATTATTAGAGGAACGAATAGAGGGAGATCTTCAGGAACTCGGTAAATTTGGGCTTTGCTCTGAATTGAACCACAAGTATAGGCGAGTGTACAATAGACTCAAAAAATTTGCGCAACAGAAAAATTGGAAACTGCAGAAGAAACCATCTCAGGCGCGCTTCATTATTATTGCAAGATTATGTTGAGAATGAAACTATCGAATGGAAAATCTATGTGGTTAAATCCAAACCAATGCACATATCCCAGGAATTCTTACTTTTGTATTCCAAATTTATAGACAATCTTAAATCTTCTGGAAAAAGCGACCTGCTGTCCCACGCAACTTAACCTGAAGTTTCTTTATTTCTAATCCCTGAATTTAACCTGACAGGTAAGCAAGTGTGGGATTTTTAGCTGGATTTAAGGTCGATCTGCGGGCTTCTCTACATGCAGTTGTGGTAACTTTTTAATAATTTTAACCAACCTCGACGGCTTTGAGGTCTGGTTATCTCAATCGTTCGGCGGCCATCTGAGCCCATGGCCAATTTATCAATTTGCTTTAAATGAAGATGTGCGATAGACTTATTTAGGAATGTGAAATTTGAGATTGATGGCGGTTATATTCCATGCCCAAATCACCATAATCATCAGCAGCCAATCAGAGGTCTTGGGTAACTTTTTGAGGAATATAAAAATGAAAGAAAAACTGCAAAGCCCAAAAGTTGAAGTGCCTCAAAAGGTTCTAACTAAGTGGCAAAACATTGTCGACATATTAGCTGAATTGATTGGTGTCCCTGCCGCACTTATCATGCGCCTTGTTGACTCTGATATAGAAATTTTTGTTTCGAGTCTAAGTGATGGAAATCCATATCAGCCTGGAGATCATGAGCGTTTTCTTGGATCAGGGTTGTATTGTGAAACTGTTATAAATACAAAAAACAAACTTCTGGTTCCCAATGCACTTACTGCTGAAAAATGGAACAATAATCCAGATATTAAACTTAGCATGATATCATATTTGGGTTATCCAATTATTCTGCCAGACGGAAAACCATTTGGAACAATTTGTGTCCTTGACAATAAGGAGAATGCCTACTCTGAAACCTATGAAAATCTTGTCAAGAGTTTTCGTGAAATAATTCAGTCCCATTTGGAACTCATATATATGAACACCATTTTGGGAGATAAAAACAAAAATCTTTCTGATTTCATTGCAGAAATCAAAGTTTTGAGAGGTATATTGCCAGTCTGTTGTTGCTGTGGGTTAATTCGAGATGACACTGGAGTTGAGCAAGGAAAGGGAGAGTGGATGGAAGTAGATAAATTTATCGTTCAAAAGACTGACGCTCAAGTATCTCACACTTATTGCCCCAAGTGTTATGATAAAGAAATGGAAGATGATATGTAATTTTTTCCGATCACTTTATAACCATTTATGTTTTTTTTATTTGGAGCCTCCTTGCCAAAAGCTTCAAAAATTCAAAATATTTAGTAGGCTCAGAGATTAACTACAGCAAAAGAGATCGCCGATCGGGATGGGACTCCCCATCACTGAGGAGTCCTCCCACACCACCTGGCATACCGGTCGGTACCTCGGCGGTTCGGCTGATCAGGCAGGTTATTTCCCTGGTAGGTATAACCCAAGATGCGCCAGCTCACGACGGCTGATACTACCAAAGGTACCAACAATATCCTGAATCAGTGTTATATCTTCGCTTGAAAAATCACGTCCACAAAAAGTTTGTTTTTTTATTTTTTGCAAAACACTGTTAGTGATCGCGATTCTTTTTTTATATGCGTTTTACTTTTCTGAGCAACTTGATCATTGTTAGTGGAATCTGACATTGATATGATCTATGATATTAAGTTGAATATCTGCAATAATAATGTAAATCAATGCAAAATAATATCATCATGATGCTATTTTTATATTCTCATAGTAGTATTGACTGTTGGGTTATATTCAGACTAAACATATAAAAAAGGAATAACAGTTATGTTCAAAAAAATATGAATATTAAATCATATGATGATGAATTATATGAGGCGCTAGAAAAAGAAAAAATTCGACAAGAGGAACATATTGAGTTAATTGCTTCAGAAAATTATACATCACCACGAATTATTGAAGCACAAGGGTCACGATTAGATCTGGGGGGAGCCAGAGGAAGATTGATCAGTCAAGAAGATAAACAAACAGTGTTGAAATTAATTTTAGAGGCCTGTAAATCCGGGGCTCGAAAAAGCAAGGCAGCCCAACTGTTGG
>PIVS01000643.1 GCA_003353855.1 Desulfobacteraceae bacterium | reverse complement strand
ACAACGTGTACTAACTATATGCGGGGGCAGGGCAATATTGCCATGTCTCCGCTTTTACGGTTGGAAAAACTCACACTGGGAGATATCATGACCGGAAGTCTTTTGACGAATAAGCGTAACAGAAAAGAGTTTGGCAGTAAGAGAAAGATAATTGATATTCCTGATTTAATCGGAATGCAGCGCAACTCTTTTGAGAGTTTCCTTCAAAGGGATATTCTTCCCCAAGACAGGGAGGAAAAAGGACTCCATTCTGTATTTAAATCGGTATTTCCGATTAAGGATTTTACCGATACCTCATCATTGGAATATGTTTCTTATTCTTTTGGCGAGTCAAAACATTCCATGAAGGAATGTATCAGTCGTGGAATGACTTATGACATCCCGGTTAATATCCGGGTTCGGTTGGTTGTCTACGACCGGGATAAGGAGACTGATATCTCAGCCATAAGGGATATCAAAGAGCAGGAAATATATTTTGGTACAATCCCTCTGATGACCCCCAGGGGAACCTTTATTATCAATGGAACTGAAAGGGCAGTTGTAAGTCAGCTTCATCGGTCGTCGGGCGTGTTCTTTGACCATGATAAAGGTAAAAATTATTCAACCGGTAAGATTATTTACAATGCAAGGGTTATTCCTGTTCGTGGCTCTTGGATTGATATGGAAATTGATGCCAAAGATATCGTCAACATACGCATTGACCGTAGAAGAAAATTTCCTGTTTCCATCCTGTTTAAGGCTTTTGGATATACCAGTGAAGATATCTTGGATTTCTTTTATACAAAAGAGAGGATCATTAAGAAGAACGGATCCTTTTTCAAAGAATTTGTCCCTGAAAATCTAGTAAGGCAGCGGGCCAGTTTTGATATTAAATCCCCTGAAACCGGTGAGATTGTTATTAAAGGCGGAAGAATTTTTACAAAACGTGCCTTAAAGCAGCTGGGCGACGAGGGGCTTGATTATATACCCATCACCGATGAAGAACTCATAGATAAGGGGTTTGCCAGAAATTATGCTGATCCCAAAACCAATGATATCCTTTTTAAGGCCGGGGGTCTGATTGCTGAAGATACTTTTGAACTCATGGAAGAGCATGAGCTCAATGATTTCCACATTCTATATGTGGATGCCAGAAGTTCTGCCTCCATGCGAAAAACCCTGGTTGCCGATAAAACCGAATCCAAGGAAGAGGCTCTCATGGATATCTACCGGCGCCTTCGTCCAGGGAACCCTGCCACAATAGAGGTTGCCCAGGATTTTATTGATCATCTGTTCTTCCGTCAGACCTACTACGACCTTTCCAAGGTTGGCCGACTTAAAATGAATCATCGTCTGGGTGTGGACACGAAAATAGATGTAAAGACCTTGAGAAGAGAGGACATCCTTTTAACTGCCTCAACCCTCATTGAACTTAAAGATACCCAGGGGCAGGTTGATGATATCGATCACTTGGGTAACCGGAGAGTTCGGGCTGTCGGTGAATTGCTTGAAAACCATTATCGGATCGGTTTGGTTCGTATGGAAAGGGCTATTAAAGAAAAAATGAGCATGCAGGAAGTCGATGCTATGATGCCCCACGATCTCATTAACCCCAAACCGGTCTCAGCCGTTGTTAGAGAATTTTTCGGAACCTCCCAGTTGTCCCAATTTATGGACCAGACAAACCCATTGTCTGAGACAACCCATAAAAGGCGGCTTTCAGCCCTTGGACCTGGTGGTCTCACACGGGAGCGAGCAGGTTTTGAAGTCAGGGATGTTCATCCTTCCCATTATGGAAGAATTTGTCCCATTGAAACGCCTGAAGGACCCAATATCGGTTTGATCGTCTCCTTGTGCACCTATGCAAGGGTGAACGATTTTGGTTTCATTGAAACCCCTTTCAGGATAGCCGATGATGGAAACGTTTCAAAGGATATCAGACATTTAAGCGCATTTGAAGAAAAAGAACTTCCAATTGGTCAGGCAAATGCCCCCCTGGATGTGGAGGGAAATTTTCTTAACCCTCTGGTTTCTGCCCGGGTTGGCGGTGAGTTTGAGATGATTGAAAACAAAGATGTCAAATTCATGGATGTTTCACCTAATCAGTTGGTATCTGTTTCGGCCTCTTTGATCCCTTTTCTTGAAAATGATGATGCCAACAGAGCCTTGATGGGATCGAACATGCAGCGTCAGGCAGTGCCGTTGATCCAGAGTGAGGCGCCTCTTGTGGGAACCGGGATGGAAAGTGTCGTTGCAAGGGATTCAGGTGTTACCATCGTTTCTGAATTTGACGGCGTTATTGTGGAGGTGGATTCCAAACGCATTGTTGTGAAAAATGATGATAAGGAAGACAGCAATTTTGAAAAAGCGGTTTCCATTTATAATTGTTCAAAATTTGTTCGGTCCAACCAGAATACCTGTTTCAATCACAGGCCCATTGTTGAAAAAGGGGATTTAGTTAAAAAGGGCCAGGTAATTGCCGACGGACCCTCTACTGAAATGGGTGAACTGGCTCTCGGGAAAAATGTAACAGTGGCCTTTATGCCCTGGGACGGATACAATTATGATGAGTCCATTCTGGTCAGTGAACAACTTGTCAAGGATGGGGTATACACCTCTGTCCATGTTGAAGAATTTGAGGTCCTTGCAAGGGACA
>PIVS01001156.1 GCA_003353855.1 Desulfobacteraceae bacterium | reverse complement strand
CTTGAGCATTCGAAAAGTCGATTTCTCAAACACTCGAGCGCTCGAAAATGCGAGCTTTCAAAAGCTCGAGCCTTCGAAAACTCGAGTTTTCAAGTGATCGGGCGCTCGAAAATGCGAGTTTTCAAATGCTCGAGCATTCGAATATTCGATTTTTCAATAATTCGAAAGTTCGAAAATGCGATCTCCCAAAAGCTCGAGCACTCGAAAACTCGATTTTTTCAAACACTCGGGCGCTCGAAAATGCGAGCTTTCAGAAGCTCGAGCCTTCGAAACCTCGAGTTTTCAAGTGATCGGGCGCTCGAAAATGCGAGCTTTCAAATGCTCGAGCATTCGAAAATTCGATTTTTCAATTATTCGAAGGTTCGAAAATGCGACTTTCAAAAACTCGAGCATTCGAAAATTCGATTTTCAAACACTCGAGCGCTCGAAAATTGCAAGCTTTCAAAAACTCGAACATTCGAAATCTCGAGTTTTCAAGTGATCGGGCCCTCGAAAATGCGAGCTTTCAAATGCTCGAGCATTCGAAAATTCAGTTTTTCAATCATTCGAATGTTCGAAAATGCGATCTTCCAAAAGCTCGAGCATTCGAAAACCGTATTTTTCAAACACCCGAGCGCTCGAAAATGCGAGCTTTCAAAG
>PIVS01001155.1 GCA_003353855.1 Desulfobacteraceae bacterium | reverse complement strand
GGAACAATAAAGCCTGCCGTGGTCCAGGTACATTTGATCCTGCGCAAGTTGTACCTTGGGGTATCTTTCACGAAACATATCGGCAAATCCCCAGTGAAGTGTCGCTGATTTACCATCTAAAAGTCCGGTTTCCGCCAATAAAAAGGCACCGGTGCAGATACTGGCAATATGTGCTCCCTGATCGTATTTCTCACATAGCCAGGGAACCAGTTCAGGATTTTGATCAAGTATAATGTCAATATAGGTGGCTGACGCAATAATGATTAAATCCGTGTGCCCGACTTGCTCTATACTGCTATGGGGTTGAATGAGGATATTATTAACCGACCGGAGGGGCTGCCCGCCTGCCGATGCAATGGTTACATTAAAAAAAGGCGTTTGTGGGGACTTGCTCACCCGGTTCCATAACCGCCCTGCCTGATTTAGAATATCCATCGGGCCGAAAATAGTTGTTGCCATGCTGTTGTGCAGTCCTAAGATGGTAACTTCTCTCATTTTTTTTCCTAAATCTTGATGCGTCGTCGATATCACCCATTATATTGTCGTTTATGCCACTTTTAAACCTGTTAGGCAATAGCTTATGATCAAATAAACCATACAGAAAAAGGAGAAACGATGAAACCTATGCAAACAGTGACT
>PIVS01000135.1 GCA_003353855.1 Desulfobacteraceae bacterium | reverse complement strand
AGTTACTGCCCGGAGACGAGGCACCGGTTCAATTCCGCCTGGAGTCCCCTGTCTGCTGTATTAAAGAGGACAGGTATGTCATCAGAAGTTATTCCCCCATAAAAACAATTGGCGGCGGCACCATCTTAAACCCGGTCTCCCAGAAACACAAATTATTTGACAAAAAAGTGGTCCGGGGACTTGAAGAGTTGCTGCTGGATGATGGTGAACAGACCATCTCCTTTTTTCTCTCCCTCAAGGGATTTGCCGGCCTCTCCCTGAACCAATTGCGGGTCATGACCAACCTCACGGATAAAAAACTTGCCACAACCCTGCAAAAGATGCTGGCCAGACAAGAGATCATCCAGACAGATAAGGAAAGACAGGTCTATGTCAATGGAGCCTTCTTTGATGAATTCAAGAAAAAAGTTCTTGAAAAAATAAAGAATTACCATGATACCAACCCTTTAAAAGAAGGCATGCCCACCCAGGAACTTAAATCCAAGTTCCAGTATATTGAGGATGCCAAATTTTTTAATATTCTCTTTACCAAACTGGCCAAGGAAAATGCAATTATCCAGGACAAGAACATTGTAAAAATTGTGGACTTTGAAGTTGCCCTGGAGGTGGACCAGCACGAAATCAAAGAAAAAATCATCAAAATCTATCAGTCAGCTGGCCTTACCCCCCCATTTTTCAGGACCATCTGCCAGGACCTGAACCTGGATCAGAAAACTGCCAAGGATGTCCTGCAGATGCTCTTTGATGAAAAACGGATTGTAAAAACAAAGGATGACCTCAATTTTGATGCCCGGGCCATTGCCGAACTTGAACAAACCCTTATTTCATTCCTAAAGGAAAAAGAAGAAATCACCACTCCCCAATTTAAAAATATGACCGGAATTTCAAGAAAATTTGTGATTCCTTTGATCGAATACTTTGATTCCGTCAACCTGACCATCCGGGTGGGAGACACCCGCCAACTGAGAAGAAGAGCTTAGAGGATTCTGTCGGCAAAGGCTTCCACAATACTGTCAAGGCGGGCCCTGCCCGAAAGGGTCAAAGAAAACCTGCTTTCAGGCCCGCTTAGGACTGCTCCCAGCCCCTGGGATTCAAGGCGGGCCACCAGGGGAGCGAACAGGGTTAAAAAATTTTGACCCGACATCTTTTCAAAGGCTGCCATATCGAGGCCGTCACTGGTTCGCAGGCCCAGCATTACCCTCTCCAGCATCTGCTGCCTTAAAGAAAGCACCTCTCTTTCCCCCGGCCCTCCCCTTAGGGGAAATGCCTGTATATAACCCTTCACGTCGGCTAAGTTCCAGGATCTCACAGGAGATGCCAGGGAGGGTTCCCGGCCGTCCCGGTCCTGTTTCCTGAGAAAATCAAAGGAATGGGCCGAGGGACCAAAGCCGTCATAGGGGGTCATCTGCCAATAGTTTGAATTATGACGGGACCTGTTTTGGCTTCCCCTGGCAAAATTGGATATTTCATAGTGGTCATACCCCTGGCGCCCGAGAAAGGTCGAAGTTGCCATGAAAAGATCGGCAAGGCTGTCTTGGTCCGGCAGGTGAAACAGCCCTTTTTCATATTGGGCCTGCAAGGGGGTGCCCGATTCCAGGGTCAGCATATAGCAGGAAAGATGAGCAACCCTGAACCCAAGAGCCATTTTTAGATCACCCATCCACTTTTCCCGGGTTTCCCCCGGGGTGCCGTAAATCAGGTCAAGACCGATATTGTCAAACCCGACAGCTTTGGCAAGCCCAATGGTTTCAATGGACTGTTCTATTGTATGGATCCTATTGAGCACCTTTATTTTACCGGCATCAAAGGACTGCACTCCAATGGAAAGCCGGTTAACCCCAAGTTTTTTCAATACGGCCAAATAGAGTTCATCCACCGTACCCGGATTGACCTCAAAGGTAATCTCCGCATTTTGGGACACCTGATAACAGGTAAAAACCGTTTTCAATAGTTTTTCAACATCTTCCAGGGGCAGCAGGGAAGGGGTCCCCCCCCCAAAGTAAATGGTTCCGGCTTTTTTTTTGACCTGGCCGGCCCGGCTCTCAATCTCCCTTTGAAGACTGGTCACATAGGCGGGCAGAAAAGAGAGGGTATGGGTGGAATAAAAGTCACAATAACTGCATTTTTTCAGACAAAAAGGAACATGGATATAGACAGATACCGTATCAGACAAAACTTTTCATCAATTCATTAATAACGGCATCTACATTTTCAGAGGTAACCCCGTAATGGTTACAGGCCTGTTTTACCTGGTCCAGGTGGGAACTCTTTTCCAAGTCCTCAGGCCCCCTGAAAAATCCCATGCGCCTGCCAACCTGGTAAAAAACCCTCTCCTCCTCTGACAGATCAAAAAACGAGTCAATGATATTGATAAGCCGTTTTTTGTCTTCGGGTAATTTGCCGTTGATGGTTTCAAACAGATTCAGGATATGATCGCTTTTCACCTGGGAGGTGATGTTGTGAAGGCTTTCAAGAAAAAGCCTGACCTCCTGGGCCATCATCACGTCACTGGGCTTTTCAAACAATCCCTGTTCGCCGTCCCGGGCAAGCTTTGTACCGCTGGTAACGGCCAGGGTGCGAATCCGGATGAAATCAGGATTAATACTGTTCAGTGCCGAGGCGGTTTCCATGGCATGCTCTATGGACAAATCGATCCCGCCCAATCCCGGCATTACATATTCGGACAATTGGATGCCCGCAGCTTTGACCTTTAACCCTGCCCTGATATGGGTCTCTTTGGTAACCCCCTTCCGGATCAGCTTCAACACCTTGTCCGATCCAGTCTCCATGCCCACATGGACCCGGTTGAGCCCGGCTTGGGCTATCCGTTCAAGATCATTCTCCTTGATCCGGGCAAGGGTGTGACTTCTGGCATAGGATGTGATTCTGCTGGTCTCTGGAAAACATTTTTGAATATGTTCAAGAACAAAAACCAGATCATCCGGTTTCATGATCACGGAATTGGCATCCTGGAGAAAAATGGATTCCATGCCCGAGGCATACCAGTCCATTGCAGCATTAAAGGCAACCCTATCCTTTGTTTCAAAACTTGTGTACAGGGTATGAATGACCTTCTGGTCAACTGGGCCGCCGGGTTTAATGATCTGCCGGATACGGTCCACATAGGTATGGATAAGGTCTATATCCTTGATAATATTCTCAACAGATCTCAGGGAAAAGTCCTGACGCTTATAAATTCTGCAAAAGGTACACAGGTTCCAGGGGCAATTTCTGGTCAGTCGAAGGAGCAGACTGTAGGCTTCACTCGGCGGGCGGATTGAACCCTGTTCAAATCCCTCATATCTATCTTTCTTTTGTCTGTTTTTGTTTTCCACGGCTAAATCCTAAGCTGTCCTGTATAAAATAGTTTAATATATTGGTTGAATATATCGGTTTGATCTGCCGCCGCTTCCAGCCCTTTTGGAAGCAACCCCGAAATCCAATATATAAACAACACAAATATTAAAGTCAATTTATTTTGGCAGATCTTGAAACTTGGGGCAAGAGTATGATATTTATCTTTATATTTTATAAAAATTTGCGACAAAACAATATTATATGAAGGAGTATGCCATGCCTGGTTTCGAAATATTTGGTGATGAGGAAAGAAAAGAAGTAGCAGATGTCCTTGAAACCGGAGTTCTGTTCAGGTACGGCTTTGAAGGGGCCAGGAACGGCCATTTCAAAGCAATTGAATTTGAAAAAAAACTGGGCGATATAACAGGATCGGCCTTCAGCCATCTTTGCTCAAGCGGAACCGCAGCCCTCTGTACGGCCCTTGCCGCCTGTGGCATTGGTGCCGGGGATGAAGTCATTGTCCCGCCCTTTACCTTTGTGGCAACCTTTGAAGCGGTGATCAATGCCGGCGCCATTCCCGTGTTTGCAGAAATCGATGAAACCCTGTGTCTGAACCCGGACCGGCTGGAAGCCGTATTAACCCCCCGGACCAAGGCCGTAATACCGGTGCACATGTGCGGGGCCATGGCCCGCATAGGTGAAATAAAGGCATTTTGCGACAAAAAAGGCCTGATTCTGCTGGAAGATGCCTGCCAGTCCATCGGCGCCTCCTTTCAGGGCAAGGCCCTTGGAACATTCGGCCTTGCCGGTTGTTTTTCCTTTGATGCGGTCAAAACCATCACCTGTGGTGAAGGCGGGGGGATCATTACCAACAGCCGGGAAATCTATGACCTGTGTGATCAGTTTGCCGACCATGGCCATGACCACCTGGGAGGCCCGGACAGAGGTGCCGACAACCATCCCATCATCGGAACCAATTACAGGATAAGTGAGCTCAATGCAGCAGTAGGACTTGCCCAGCTTCAAAAACTGGATCATATCCTTAATACCCAGAGAAATAATAAAAACGCCATCAAAGATGCCATGGCAGATCTGCCCGATGTGACCTTCCGGTATCTGCCCGATCCCTTTGGGGACTCCGCAACCTTTTTAAGCTTTTTCCTGCCCACGGAGGAGCGTGCCCGGCAGGTGGCGGCCAATTTGGCGAAAAACGGTGCTCCCAGCCCCTATTGGTATGACAATAACTGGCATTATTATAAAAAATGGGACCACTTAAAGCAATTAAAAGGATCAGCCCGTCTGGCTGTTGAACTGGCAGACAACCTGCCGGATTATAAAAATATGAAGCTTGAAGAATCCGATGCCATCATGAAACGGACCATTTCCATGCAGATCATGCTCTCCTGGTCACAAAAGGATATCGACAAGCGGATCCAGGCGATCACCAAATCCTTTAAAAAATAGGCCATTTATAGCATAATCATTGCAATATATTCAAATATAAGGATCACCCATGTTTAGAAATTTCAAACTGGTTCCCAATGTCATCTTTGGAAGAGGCTGTTTTTCACAGCTGGATGAAATCATTGAAAAACAACGGACCGACACAGATGCCTGGGCGGTATTTGTGACCGATGACGTATTCAAGGGCAAGGATCTTGAAAAAAAGATCCCCCTTAGGGACAATGACCTGTTGCTATGGGTCAATGTGGATGACGAGCCCAAAACTTCCTATGTGGACCAATTGACCCTGGAGGTAAAAAACACCCGTTCTACCCTTCCTTGTGCTGTCATCGGCATCGGGGGCGGCAGCAGCATGGATCTTGCCAAGGCCATCTCCCTGATGCTGACAAATGTTGGATCTTCCACCCTTTACCAGGGTTGGGATCTGATTCAAAACCCGGCGATTTACCATGCTGCCGTGCCCACCCTTTCAGGAACCGGGGCGGAAGTTTCCCGGACAACCGTGCTGACAGGTCCTGAAAAAAAACTGGGTATGAACTCAGATTACACGGTCTTTGACCAGATAGTCCTGGATCCGGAACTGATACGGACCGTGCCCCGTGACCAGCATTTTTACACGGGCATGGATTGTTACATCCATTGCGTGGAATCACTTCAAGGCACCTATTTAAATGAGTTTTCCAAGTCCTACGGTGAAAAATCCCTGGAGCTTTGCAGACAGGTTTTTGTGGATAATCACCCGGACAAAGATGATAAATTGATGATGGCCTCCTTTTTTGGGGGAATGAGCATTGCCTACTCCCAGGTCGGGGCCTGCCATGCCCTTTCCTATGGCCTCTCCTATGTTCTGGGAACACACCACGGAATCGGCTGCTGCATCACCTTTGACGTGCTTGAAGAATACTATCCTGCCGGGGTAAAAGAATTTCGAACCATGATGGATAAATCCGAAATTGACCTTCCCCGCGGGCTTACCTCAGACCTGACCGAGACCCAAATGGAAACAATGATTACCGTGGCTTTGGGCCTTGATCCCCTGTGGGAAAACTGTCTGGGCAAGGACTGGAAAAACATCATGACCCGGGACAAGGCAAGATCCTTGTTCCTTAAAATATAAAAAGAGCCGAAAATGACTATAGCTGTAATTCCAGCCCGGTACGGATCCAGCAGGTTCGAGGGCAAACCCCTGGCAATGATTGGCGAAAAATCAATGATCCAGCGGGTATATGAACAGACCCAGAAATCTTCGGCTGTCACCCGGACCGTGGTCGCAACAGATGATACCAGGATACTCAATGCGGTAAACAACTTTGGCGGTGAAGCCGTCATGACATCTGAAGCCTGCAGGTCCGGAACCGACCGTGTGGCTGAAACCGCCAACCTTCTGAATCTTTCCGATGATGAGATCATTGTGAATATCCAGGGAGATCAACCGATTTTCAACCCCTTGACCATTGATGACCTCATCGCCCCCTTTGGAGATGCGCCTGAACTTACCATGTCCACCCTTGCCTTTAAGATACAGAACAAGCGGGAAATCACCGATCCCAAGGATGTCAAGGTAACCTTTGACAATAATGGATTTGCCATGTATTTTTCCCGTGCCCAGATTCCCTATCCCCGGGATGGACAGACAGGGGTTGACTTTTACAAGCACCTGGGATTTTATGCCTATAAAAAAAACTTTCTGGACAAAATAGTCACCCTGCCCACCGGAACCTGCGAAAATATTGAAAAACTTGAACAATTAAGGGTTCTTGAATTCGGTTACCGGATAAAAGTAGTGATTACGGAATATGATTCACCTGAAATTGATCTGCCCGAAGATATTGAAAGGATTGAAAAAAGGCTGTCACAGCCCTGAACCCATGCGAGCTATCTATAAAATAATACACACCACCTGCCATACCGGATGGGGTGGATTGGAACGACGGATTTTCAATGAATCTGTGTGGATGCAGAACGAAGGCCACCAGGTGGTGATTGTCGCTCCCAAAGACACCCCTCTTTTCACCAGGGCCCGGGAATTCGGATTTAATGTTTATGATGTTTCTTTCAAACGCCTTGGCATCATCAAAGACTATAAGAAACTAAAAAAAATTTTAAAAAACGAACAACCCCATATTCTTAACACCCATGGGAATGCCGACTCAAAAATTGCACTCCAGGCGGCCCGGAAGACAGGGGTTCCCTGCTGTATCCTATCCAGGCATATCAGTGCCCATGTCCGGAATACCTGGTATAATAAGAAAATTTATAAACATTTAAGCCATTTTATTTTCACCACAGCAGACTATACCACACGCCACCTTCAGCAGGTTTTCAAGCTCAAGGACAGGGAAATTTTTTCCATGCCCAGCGGTATCATTGAGCCCAAAAACCTTATGCCAAAGGATGAAGCAAGAAAAGCCCTTGCATCTGAGCTTTCACTTGATCCTGACACCAGATTTATAGGATTTGCAGGAAGGGTTTCCAAAGACAAGGGAGTAGGGACCATCCTAGAGGCCTTTAAATTAATTCGATCAGAGATCCCCCACCATATTGCCATTGTGGGAGAAGGCACTCCAAATTACCTGGCTGAACTTAAAATCCTTGCCCAAAGCCTGGATATTGAAGACAGGGTCCATTTTACCGGTTTTAAAGAGGATGTGTGGCCCTATTACAGGGCATTTGACTGTAAGGTCCTTGCCTCCAGAAATAAAAACGGAATTCCCTTTGAAGGGGTTCCCCAGGCACTGGTGGAAGCCATGTACAGCTCCTGCCCCGTCATTGGATCAACAAGCGGCGGAATTACCGATATCATTATTCACAAAAAGACAGGGCTGCTGTTTGATCCCCAAAACCCTGAAGAATTGTCCGGGATGATCTTGGAAACCCTGACCCGGGAAGCCGCCACCATGGAACGGGTACACAGGGCAAGGGAACAAGTAAAAAAACACAATACCATTGATGCCATGGGCCGGGACATCATCCGAATCTACCGGCTGCACCAGGTAAAATTGGACAACCGGCATATTCCCAGATTAAACAGTCAAATCAGATAAAATATAAATTTACGCCTTGCCTTTTGTCCGCTTATTCCTTGGGCAGCCTGATGTCTAAAAAGGATTCCAGCCCGTTTGCTTTCAAATAAAACTTGGCATATTTATAAAAAGTGCCTTCAAAATTGCCAAAGGCAATGATAAATCCGGGCCAGCCGTCCAGGCAACCCAATTTGAGAAAGTAAATGGAAAAAGCCGACCAAAATCCATGGAGAATGGCCTTTAACATGCCCGGACTTTTCCCGGATTCAGCCAGTTTATCAGCCCCCAGGGTGGAATATCTATTGGCCTTGTGGATCACCTCTTCCAGATTTTTAAAGGGAATCTGGTTTATAAAGGCCTTGAAATACCCACAGGGATGTTCACTGATCACCTCGTAGCGTTCATGGACGGCATCTGGCTTAAAGACCAGGGACCCTTTTCTGAAAAGCTGGGGCTGTCTGTAATCCGGATAAAAACCGGCATGGCGTATCCATTTACCCATGAAAAAATTACGCCGGGGAACATAATAGGCATCCAGACTGTCCGGATCATTGATGATGTCAAGGATCTCTTGTTTTGCCGCACCAGTGCACCGTTCATCAGAATCAAGGCTGAATATCCAGTCATGGCTGCAAGAGGCAATGGCGTCATTTCTTAAGGCGCCAAACCCCTTGAAAGGAATCTGAACCACCTTTGCACCATGGGCCCTGGCAATCTGTACCGTCCCGTCTGTACTAAATGAGTCTGCCACAACAATCTCATCCGCCCATGCCACACTTTCAAGGGCATCCTTGATTTTTTCTTCCTCATTAAAGGCAATGATATATACGGATATTTTTTCCATCATGTATTTCCTTTACTCACACCTTCCAGCTGATTTAAAAATCCATAGGTGATAGCCAACAACAATAGTGTCCCGGTATTTAATATCTGGGTGTCAAACATACCGCCCAAAAACAGAACCAGGCAGGTGGAAAATACAAAATAGCCCAGGGGGGTTTCCCTGGAGGGCCAGGATCGGGAAACCATGTTCCAGAACAGCCAGGCGCAGGAGATTATTCCGATTATTCCAAAACTGACCCCCATGTACAAAAAATTATTATGGGGGTGGGCCACTTCATGCCCCTTTGCCCGGGTGGGTTCTGTAAGGCTGCCCGTACCAATGCCGATGATGGGATGTTTCTTCATAACATCAAGGGCTTGTCCGGTAATATAGAACCGCGGCATCTTCTTGATAACCTCACCTGCCATGATTTTCTCCCTGTTTTCATTTACCTTGGCAACGGTATCAACCACCCGGTTTCTGACAACGGGAGACAAGCAAAGGGATAATACCAGGAGCACACAGGCCAAAACCTTGATTTTCAGTGGGAAGCTATACATAAGATCCCGCGCAACCAGGGGGGATAAAAGGACAAATATCAAATACCCGCTTCTGCCCTCCAGCACGGTCAGATGAAATAAAAAAGCCAAGATTAATACAATAAGTCCAATTTTTGACTGCCGAGTGGTTGCCAGTTTAAAATAAAAGGCTGCCATGAGAATACCTATGATCAAATACATGGAAACCAGGGTATGCACGATACCAAACCCTAAATGATGTACCCTTATTGGCTCGACAAGGCCCAACACCTGGCCCAGAGCCAGAACCGCCCCCGTGAAAAGACCGGCCCATAATGCAGAGACAAGAATGAAAAAGCGTTTCTCGCTATAATAACAACCAACAACGACAAACAGGGCGATCCAGTATTTGGTTTTCATGGCATAGTCCATGCCAAGGTCCGGGTTCTGGGAATAGACCATGCCGATCCAGGGCAGGAGAAAAAAGAGAATTACCGGCCTGAACCAAGCCTGCTTCACAATGGACAAGACAGAGACAAACCGCCCTGAAAAAAGCCAGACGGCACAGGCAAGTCCCATGCCGATCAATGGCGGTGCCGTACCTGTGGGCAACAGTAGGAAGGTTAATGCAATGCACCCAAAAATGGCATCATCAATGGAGATCCGGGATAAATAATTTTTAATTAATTTCATTAATATTGCTCTCGTTGTTATTGCTATCATCAGTATTGCTTTTAACATCGGAATTCAACTTAGTTAGACCGGATTCACAAAAAAAAGCAGATGATGCAACTGCATTTTCTAATATGATATCATTTTTTTCCAGATTGTTCCGGGGATTTTCCCGGTGCCACAAATGATAACAAATGGCTTTAAACGGGTTTTCTTTTCTCTTAAGCCCATAACGAAACAGACGTATGACAAATTCTGAATCTTCTCTGCCCCAGCCTGTAAAATCATGGTTGAATCCATTGACCGCCTCTACATCCTTTTTAAACAGCCCCATGTTACAACTCCTGACGCCTGAAAGTTTTTCCACCTTATAGGAAGGGAAAAAGGGGATTCTCAGAAGGTGGTGACCATTTGAGATGCCTGCTGTCATAAGATATACCATTAGCTTAAGAAATGATCCCATATCCCTGTGATCAAACCGATCAACGATCTTTTGATTGACCAATACCCTTTTACCCTGGAAAAAACAGCCCTCTTCGGCCATCCCCAGGTGATCGGCCACAAAGTGTTTTTCAGGGATACAATCCCCGTCCAGAAGCAGCAGATACTCGCCAGTGGATTTTAATATGGCCTTATTCCGGATCAGGGCAGCCCGGAATCCCTGGTCTTCCTGCCAGACATGGTGCACCAAAATATCTGATTGGGCCAGGTAGGGGGTCAGCATCCTTGCAGTCTCCCGGGTGGAACCGTCATCGGCAATGATTATCTCATGGGGAAGACAGGTCTGGTTTACCAACCCATCCAGAACCTTTTTCAGGGCCTTTGGCCTGTTGTATGTGGGAACAATAACAGAAACGTTCATGACACCCTAAATTTTTTCTGTATGGCCGTTAATACCTCTGAAACACTCAGGTTCTCCATGCACCGATAATTATCGCAGGGTTTGTGCCGGTAGCAGGGCGAACAATCAAGCTCTTTTCGGAGAACCGTGTGAATCTTTCCATGGGGACCTGTACGGACAGGGTTTGCCGGCCCGAAAATGGCAAATACCGGTATATTAAGGGCTGCTGCCATGTGCATGGGACCTGTATCGTTGCAGATAAAATAACTTGCGCCC
>PIVS01000642.1 GCA_003353855.1 Desulfobacteraceae bacterium | reverse complement strand
CCATCTCCGCTGCATTCATGGGTTTATTTGCCCGGACAGCGGTGTGGCAGGCCATGGAAATAAGACAGGCATCCAGCCACCCTCCCTTTAAAGACTTCTCTTCCATAAAGGTTTCAATAATTTCCAGCACCAGGGGCTTTACCTCCCTTTCCTCCAGAAGAGAAGGGATTGCCTTGATCACAAAACTGGTCCCCCCGAAGGGCTCAATCTGGAACCCCATATTTGACAACTGGTCGAGGATGGACGTCAAATGATCGGCCTCCCCATGGGTCATCTCCAGAACTTCGGGGACCAGAAGATCCTGGCTCTGGACACCCAGGCTCTGATGCCGTTTTTTCAAGGCTTCATAGACCACCCGCTCATGGGCGGCATGCTGGTCAACCAGCACCAGGCTATTCTCTTTTTCCGCAACAATATAGGTCCCCATAACCTGACCTAAAACATGAAATTGAGAATGAAACGGGTCAGCTCGTTTAAGCTTTTCAAGATTTTGTTTTGCCGGGGCAATATCCGCCAGAGCAATATCCGCTATAGCAGCGGGGGATATTTCCGGATTTTGGGCAGAGGCTTGGGGGTGATTTTCCTTTTCCCCCATTGTGTTTTTTCCCGGGGACCGGGAACCAGCCCCCCACTCCAGCATTGGTTGAGCCACCTCATCCCTTTGCCTGTTTTCAAACCGCTCATCAAAAGAAACAGGGAGGGGGGTAATTCCTGCTTCACTGCAGGGGACGCAAATCTTCTTGCTTTGCGACGGGGAAGTATCATGGGCATCAGACGCTTCGATCTTTGCCCTGGCATAGGACAGTACATCTTCCTGGGCGCCTGCCAGGGCATTTCCCACAGCCACCTCCACGGTCCGGTAGACAGGCTGGGACAATAAAAATTTAATCTCCCGTTTTGTCGGATGCACATTGACATCCACCTGGTCAAAGGGCAGGTGGACACAGACAACCCCCATGGGAAACCGCCCCTTCATGATCCGCCCCTGATATCCCCTGAAAACGGCTGCCACAATCCCTCTGTCATAAACAAGGCGGTTGTTGACAAAAAGATAAATCCGGCTGGATGTGCTCCTTGTAACCAGGGGATTGGAACAGACCCCGGCAACCCGGATATTATCCTCTATTCCCTTTATGGGATAAAGCCTGTTCACTGCATCTTTTCCCAGCACCAGCAAAGACCGCTGGAACAGATCCTGGCCGGTGGGAAAATTTTTCACAAGTTTTTTATTCATAAAAAGGCGGAACCCCACATCAGGATTCCCCAAGGCCAGGCCTGCGACGGTATCGGCAATGTGGCCGGCTTCAGTGGTGTCGCCCTTTAAAAATTTGCGCCGGGCCGGTGTATTGAAAAAAAGATGTTTCACCTCAACCTGGGTGCCCACCGGCGCCCCTTCATCGGAAACCTTGACAAGTTTACCCCCTGCTATCTCAATCCTTGTCCCGATGTCTGAAGCAGATGTTCTTGACACAAGACAAAACCTTGACACCGATGCAATGGAGGGAAGGGCCTCCCCCCTGAATCCAAAGGTTGCAATGGAAAACAGATCCTCCTTGGTAAAAATCTTGCTGGTGGCATAACGCTCAATGGATAATAACGCTTCATCCCTGGCAAGGCCGCATCCGTCATCGGAAATCCGGATCAAGGATTTCCCCCCTTTCTCGATTTCCACGGTGATCCTTGCGGCACCTGCATCAATGCTGTTTTCAACCAATTCCTTTACCACGGAAGCGGGCCGCTGGACCACCTCCCCTGCGGCAATCTGGTTGGACAGGATCTCGGGTAAAATTCTAATTTGCGTCATTTGTCAGTCATTGCTTTTTTTGGCTTTGCCTTTTTTGGGACCCCAGAAGCTTTCAGTTTTTTTTCTGCCTAACAAACCTAAGCAAAAATTCAGAATCCTTTGGGCTTAAATCAAACCGGAACGCTGCCTCGTCCACCAGCTTGGCCGGATTTACCAGTTTAGTCGGATTTGTTTGGAAATCTTTTTTTCTTTTCTCGGAAATCCATAGGATCGCTTTTTTCAATGCCTCTCCCTGGGGATGGATGGTGGTCATCTATGCCTCCTTAAAGGACGGGTAAACCTGCTTTCAAATCAAGGGCGCGCTCAAAACCAAAGCCCGCCCGCAAAAGGGAGATCTCATCAAAGTGCTTTGCCATCATCTGGAGTCCCATGGGAAGCCCTTTTGAAGAAACCCCCGCCGGAACGGAAATGCCGGGAATCCCTGCCATATTGGCAGAGAGGGTAAAAATATCGCTCAAATACATGGTCAAGGGGTCATCTGTATTTTCACCGATTTTAAAGGCAGGGGTTGGCGCCACAGGGGAAAGAATAAGATCACATTGATCAAAGGCCTTTGAAAAATCTTCCATGATCAGGGTTCGCACCTGGGATGCACGTCCGTAATAGGCATCATAATACCCGGCAGACAGGGCATAGGTGCCGATGATGATCCTGCGCTGGACCTCGGGGCCAAATCCTGAAGATTTGGTTTTTTTGTACATCTCAATAATATCTTCAGAGGCGCTGTCCCTGATCCCG
The DNA here is from genome assembly GCA_003353855.1 of Desulfobacteraceae bacterium. Taxonomy (GTDB): domain Bacteria; phylum Desulfobacterota; class Desulfobacteria; order Desulfobacterales; family Desulfobacteraceae; genus NBML01. Next base: position 102 of record PIVS01000642.1, on the reverse strand, counting down.
TATCTCACCCCGTCAAACCGGGCAAGATTTGAACTGGCTTCACAGGGGGCTATGATATAGTAGGCTGCCACCACATATTGGGTATGGGGCAGGGATATCTCA
>PIVS01000641.1 GCA_003353855.1 Desulfobacteraceae bacterium | reverse complement strand
TTTAAAACAAAGTCTTAATGGATGAGATTATTAGAGAAGTAGCAAAGACTCTTAATATACCTCAAGACCATGTAGAGAAGGTGATTTACTCCTTCTTCCGAACCTTTAAAAGAACTGTTACTAAGACTAAGTATAGAGATTTAGATTCTCTTGAGGGTGTTAAGACTAATGCAGTCATACCTGGTTTTGGTAAACTTGTAGTAACTAATAAGAAATATAGAAAGATTACTAAAGATAAACCTTATGGAAAGTAAGTATTATACACCTGAGATAGATGAGTTTCATTATGGTTTTGAGTATGAGTCTCTTACTAATAATAAGTGGATAAAAAAAATTTCTTTATTAGAAGGGCCTCTAAGTAGAGCAGAACCTTGGTCTGCACATAAGGATAATTTTAGAGTCAAATGTCTTGATAGAAAAGATATAGAAGACTTAGGCTTTAAACATATAGGAGCTTTATGGTTTGAGGATGTAGAGTTAGATTGTAGAATTCGTAAATGGAAGGGATTAGAAATAGATATTTATGTTCAGTGGAGTAGATTTGACGGAACTGATAGTTTAGCTTTTAGAGGTTCTATCAAAAATAAATCAGAGCTTAAGAAATTATTAAAACAATTAAATATTACATAAAAATGGCAGAATTAAAATTACCAGCAGTAAGACTATTATATGATAGAATTCTTACTACAACTAATACTAAAAAGAGTACTTCCCCTCAAGGAATAATCCTAGCTTCTAAGGAAGAAGGTTTATTACTGGGGAGACAGACAGTAGTGGCTGCAGGGCCTAATGCTATTGTAGAAATTGGAGATGAGGTTGAAATTAATTTCTTTTCTTTTCCTAAGAAGTTAGCACAGAAGGCTAAGAATGATACTGGCCCTGATTTGTATGATATAAACTTTCCTATAGAATCTATAGATGGAGAGACTTATCTGTATTTTACTACACAGAATCTTAAATGGATTTACGATAAAGATGATAAAGATGAAGAGATTATTTAGAGGTTTGCTTGGTAAGCCAGAGTATAAGAAATTACTTTATCCCCTGGTACAGTCTATTAACAGTATATTTAAGTTGGACTATGAAATAACTAGTTATACTCTTGATGAAAAGATTGGTGTATCTATTACTCATCATAGACCTAACTTTAATTTGATGAAGATAGAGATATCCGGTAAGGACTGGGATAAACTTTATAAGAAGGTTTATGAGTCTTTTTTGTCGTATATTGTAAGAGGTGAAAGTTATGAGATGAATGATGGTGCATTGCACATCAAGTCTATCTCTATTAGAGACTTAATCAAAAAATAGTATGTTAAATTTATTTGCATTAGACGATAATTGGCAAGTACAGATTAGACCTGAGACTCTTCTTCTAAAGCCATTTAAAAAGGTGATGGATAAGTATAAGGAGAGGAGACTTGGTTTATCTGAATTAGCTTATGTCTACTATATGGCTGATTACAGGTCTGACTATAATCATCTTACAGACTTAGAGTTTAGGTCGGAGAAGATAAAGGAAGTTGTTATAGATGTAGATAAACTGAAGTTTAATAAGACTACAGAGGAGGCTATTAATTTCTATAATGAATTGCAACCTAGTATATCTCTAAGACACCTTGAAGCTATGAAGAAAGCTTTATCTAATCTACAGGGTGCTCTTAATAACTTAGACTTATCGCAACAAGTACTTAATGATAAGGATGAACTTATAGAGATGTATGATACTCTAGCACTTAATAGGATAGCTACCATAATTGAAAAATCTCCAAAGATTATATCAGCTATTAAGGATATGGAGAAACAAGTTAAAACTGAACTTCAGGAGAATACTACACATGTAGGCTCTGGAGAAAAAGGTATTTACGAAGATGATTAACTTACCAGCTAAGATATATAAACATCCACATTTAGGTAAATGGTCTATCTATTGGGTAATGTATTTTGAATTTAAAATAAGACTTGTAGATTTAGTTATTAAAAACTTTAAAGAATTAAATGATGGGACAGTATGTGAAGAAGCCAATTGTAATTGAAGCGATTACATTTGAAGAATTTGTAAAGCATGGATTAGCTAATGCTGAAAATATAGTAGATGGTAAGCCTTGGGCTTTTAAATATAAAGGTCATGCTATCACACATGAAGATGACTCTTGTTATTTACTACCTACTTTAGAGGGTATTATGAGATTTACTCCAGAAGATATGTTGATTACAGGAGTAAAGGGAGAAATATATTCTTGTAAATTAGATATATTTGAGGAGACTTATGATAAAATAGCTGAAGATGAAAACTGAAGAAGAGACTAAACAGAAGTCAAATGCTGTACAGTTGGAGATACAGTGGAAAAAAGTAAAGAATAAGAAAACTCAAGAGCATTGGAAGAATGGAAGAGAATCACAAAATACCAAAGTCTCTAAATGATTTTACGAGAGGTACTGAGTATCAGATTTTATATATAGATACTAATGAGTGGAGTGACAACCGGATAATCTCTAAGTTATGTTACTCTATTAAGAGAGATTTGGTTATGTTGATACAACAGAATAGAATTAGAATAATAAATCATGATTAGTAAGTTAGAAGATGTAGCTAAGGTAGGTACTGAAACATATATTGATTTGGTGGAGTTGTGTGATACAATTCCACTTTTGC
>PIVS01001154.1 GCA_003353855.1 Desulfobacteraceae bacterium | reverse complement strand
TTTTAGGTCTTTACGACCCGCTCATTGTTTTCTCACTGACCAATTTTCAAAGATCAAACTTTTTTTTCCGAAGGGCTGTTTAAGGTCTGTCCTCCTGAAGACCGGCGAATAATGCAGGATTTTAGTGTGGTTGTCAAACCTTATTTTTCTTTATTTTCATTTTTTTCTTATCTACCTGAATTTTAGGCAGATTTTTAAATTTTTTTTGATCAATTTTGTGTCCAGGGCAAACAATTTAAAAAAAACCAGGTTCCAATGGCAGTCACAACAGGCAATATATTGATAAAATAATCCTGATCTCGGATTGATTAAAGAGTTGGAATCTGCCCCATGGACCATATTTGCCTTATCGATTGTTTTGAATAGCCGATCACTGGATTGTAAAACCCATTTTTTTCTGGTAGCACTATCCTTATCAACTGAAATGCTTTCCGAGCGATGGGGTATAGATGGATGGATTATAATGTTGATTTGACAATACGGATACCAGATCAAAAATAGAAACTATCAATTTTCAAGGGGCAGATATGGGAAACTATCCTCCAAACGTAACTTTTTACCTGAGAGTATACCTCCGTGGCACAAAAGAAGAACTTGGTATTAAGCTGAGAGAAAAGCAGTGGAATAGGTTTAGAAATAATAC
>PIVS01000640.1 GCA_003353855.1 Desulfobacteraceae bacterium | reverse complement strand
CCATAGTCAATGGTCAGGCCCAGGATGGACATGTTATCCGTATTCATCACCCCGTGGACAAAGCCCACCCGCATCCAGTGGATAATCATCTCCATGGTTCGCTCACATATTTCCCTGAACCAGGTCTCGTAAATAACCGGAGAATCGGGGTTCAGGTGGGGGAAATCGGTTTTTATGCAATAATCAACCAGGGTTTTGAGCAGATCCTGTTCCCCCCTGGCCGTAAGGATCTGGAAATTGCCAAACCGGATAAAAGAGGGGGAAAGGCGACAGACCACAGCCCCTGGTTCCTCTTTGGGGTGGCCGTCATAGAACATATCCCGCTCCACGGATTCCCCGGTCAGGGTCAGACTCAGGGCCCGGGTGGTGGGCACCCCCAGGTGGAACATGGCCTCACTGCATAAAAATTCCCGAATGGAGGATCTGAGAACGGCCAGGCCATCTGCTGTCCTGGAATAGGGCGTGGGGCCGGCTCCCTTGAGCTGTAGCATCCACCGCTGGTCTGAAACGTTGAGAATTTCCCCCAGATTGATGGCCCGCCCATCCCCCAGTTGTCCTGCCCAATTACCGAACTGGTGGCCGCCATAACACATGGCAAAGGGATCCATGCCCTTCAGAATTTGGTTGCCCGTGAACACCCGGGTAAAGTCCCGGGAAAGGCAGGCTGGTTCATCCAGGCCGATGAGCTGGGCAGCCTCCCTTGAAAAAGCCACCAGTTTCGGGGCTAAAACCTGGGTGGGAACCACACTGGAGTAACAGGCGCCTGATACCTGGCGACGAAAGTTGTCAGTTTCTGTGTCCCCGGGCAGTTCACGGGTAAACCGGTTGTCAAAACTAAGTGTATTCAGGCTGTTTGAAGATGTCATGGCAGTCCTTTGCAAAACCCGGAAGCCCGGGTGTTTAAGGTTTGCCTAACATTGTAATCATTGAGTCCTAATTTTCAATGGCCTGGATCATCAGGGTCAGCTTTTCGATGTGGGCGGATTCTTCCTGGATAATTTTTTGTAACCCTTCCCGGGTGGCCGGGTCGTCAATAAAGGTGTCTAAAAATTCATAGAAAAGGATGGTATCATTTTCAAACATGATAAAGGTTTTGAGCATTTGGGCCGGGGTGTGAATCAAAGAAAAATCAACCTCATCCAGGGACAGGGTGTTTTCCCCCATCATTTCCTGAATCACGTCCGGGATCATCACCTCAAGGTCAGCAGATCCAATGGACAGCGAATCCTTCTGTCCCAGAAACCATTGGCTGTGGCAGTCTTCTTCATCAGCCATCCATTGGAGCAGTTCCTTCAGGGCCCTGTCCTTTGCGTTTCCCATGGCCCGGCAATAGATAGCTTTTCCGTTTTTTTCCATTTTTACGGCAATATCAATGAGATCATTTAGGGTAAACATGGGGGGGCTCCTATGGATGGTTCCTATGGTTGACATCCTCAATTTTGCTGACCATATTATACCAAGTTCCATAAAAAGTCTGCACATAAAAAGTCTGCACATAAAAATTCTAAGCAGGAGGTCAGTATGAGCGATTCAAACAAAGCGTTAAACGCCTGCAAAACCTGTGAGGGCTGCGGTCGTCTGGATGTGGAACCAGACAAGCTCTGCCAGCCCAGGGAGATTTAGGGCCTTAGTCGGGTCTATGTACTAAAAAAGTATTTCTTTATTTTTACCATTACTATTGATTTCTCCCTATAAACTAACTATAGAGTTAGTACACGAACCCGTCAGTATTGGATTTTTATTTTGAAAGTACCCCTTGAAATTGACCCCTGAGATTGATCATGGCAATGGAAAATATATTTGAAAAAATAAGAAAATCCAACCAGCTTCCCCAGGTCTGGGCCTTTCCATTGTCCATTCTCTGGTTAAAGAGTTAGGCGGGACGATTACCTGCAAAAGCAAGAAAGGGAGGGGCACCTTTCGGGCCTTCACCGGGGTGAGTCCTCCGTGCTTTTGTGTTACTCTGCCGAAGCAGAGCCACTGTCTTCCGAGGCACCGTCACCGGATACCCCGTTGTGATAACACTATGCCGTGGCTTCGCGTCTTCGACCCGCCTCCATCTGGCTGGGCTTGGGACTTGCCTTGACTTCCACATACTGAAATCATAGGCTCACCCTTAAGAACGTGTGGCGTACCAGGCACACAACAATCAAAAGGCACTCGGACAAGCCGCAGATTTTAATATACCTTTATGTGTGATGTGTCATATGGACTCACGGTTTAAAAACAGGGAATAAAATTGATGACGACACTATCTTTGGCAAAAGGTGAATTTCAGCCAGGCCCAAATTTAAAAGGCGCGACACAGAGCCGCCTTTTAACTTGGTGTTCTCTTCCTAAATGAATACGCAATCTTGCGTATCATGAATGATTGGCAAAAGACGTTTCGTCTTGTAATATGTATGAAAATGAGACACTAACGAGAAATAATATGCCAAAACCATTTGTTCCAGAAAAATTGCCGCTTGCAAATATTAAATGGGAAAACCTACTCGTCAATATTGTTAAAGCAAATTCCGCAGTGGCAAAATTTGATGGTCTACTTGAAAGCATTCTAAACCCTTTATTATTTTTAAATCCACTTATGACCCAAGAGGCCGTGTTATCATCAAAAATTGAAGGAACACAGGCATCACTGAGTGAAGTTTTAGCGTTTGA
>PIVS01000639.1 GCA_003353855.1 Desulfobacteraceae bacterium | reverse complement strand
CGGGTTATTGTGGCATGGTCCAGGGCCTCCATGTGGGTGGCGATCACAATGGCTTGAGGCGCCATCTTACACACCTCAATGGTCATTTTTGCATCCATGACAATGGGACCGCTGTCATCCAAGACAGCACCACAGGAATGGGTCAGGATGATATCTGGCTTCACTCTTTTGATCAGGGTTTCAATCTCATCATATAGAATGGTATCCCCGGCCCAGTAAACAAGAGGCTCATTGGCAGCTTTCAGGATAAATCCAGCCACCACCCCTAAAATATCTTCCCACTTTTTATTACCGGCATGGCGCCCCGGGGTCCTTGTGATCTCAATCCCCTCCCAGAGGACAGACTCCTTAATGGGGGTTACAGCAGAAAATTTGCTTTCCCTGATTGCATCTTCATGGCCGGATAGGCAAAACAAAGGGATATCCCCTGGCAGCATCTTTTTTGCCCCGGCATCAAAATGGTCCTGGTGAAGATGGGAAACCAGAACCATATCAATTTTGTTGATAACCTCCTGGGCTGGTATGGGCAGTTCAACAACCGGATTTTTTTCCCTGCCGGCAAAGGACTCTATTCCGTGTTTTGGCAGAAGCACAGGATCTGTTAAAATCGTTTTTCCGGCCAAGGATATCTTCAGGGTTGAATTTCTGATCTGTTGTATTTTCATGACAGCTCCTTTTAATGATTATGAAATGATATTCTATCCAATTAAATTTCAAAAGTACAGCCTAGGAGATACAGACAAATCCGGGGCTATACTAACCTGACTTCAAACCAGTTTCCAGCCCGGCAGGAGAGGCCAAACCCAAATTTGTTAAAATGTCTTGACAACTTAACAGATTTTATTTATCCTCCTTTCAATTATAGAAAGGAAAAAATAATCCCCAAGAGGCCCGGATGCTCAACCATAAATCACCCATTCCCCTGTATCACCAGCTTGCCGACATTCTTCTGGAAAGAATCCGGTCCGGACGATACAGCCCCGGTCAGATGATCCCTTCTGAAACAGGTCTTGCCAAAGAATACAGCATTGGTCGACCCACCGTACGCCAGGCCATGGATACGCTGGAAAAAAAGGGGCTGATCCAGCGAAAAAGAGGGGCAGGGACCTTTGTTAAACACCCCGCGCCCCAGGTGGACCTGTTTTCCCTGGCAGGCACTTCCCGGGCATTTTTAACCAAGGGAATTCCCATTGAGACAAAACTCATTGAGCCCATGGTAAAAAAAAAGATTGCCCAGGACCCGGAAAATCCCTTTGGCAGCCAGACGGCTTTTTTCCTGTCCCGCCTGACCCTGTCCAGGGGAAACCCGGTGCTGCTGGAAGATATCTATCTGAACCCGGAACTTTTTATGGGTATTGATAAGATTGATCTTGAGAACAAATCCCTGGCCCAGGTCGTGTCCGATCAATATTACCTTACCCCGGAAAACGCAAACCAGCAGTTTAAGGTTGAAACCCTGGAGGTTGAAAAAGCAAACTGGCTTAAACTTAAGCCATCGGACCCGGTGCTTACGGTGAGAAGAAATTTAAATTTTCCCCAGGCACCCAATGGTATTTTCTCTGTCCTTTTTTGCAGGACCGATGTGTTTGCCTTTTCCCAGACCATTCAGTCCTAGGGATAGTAAAATAAAATTACAAGTTTAAAACACCTGCATCCTTAAGGAGGATGAAATCATGAAAAACCGAGGATATTACGGCGAGTTTGGCGGAGCATTTCTGCCTGAAATTCTGGTTGCCACCTTTGATGAACTGGAAGGTCAGTTTGAAGGAATCAAAAAGGACCCCGCATTCTGGAACACCTATGTTCAGCTGATGTCATCCTATTCCTGCCGGCCCACCCCCTTAACCTTTGCCCAGAACCTGACAGAGTATTTTGGCGGGGCAAAAATCTACATCAAACGGGAAGATTTGAACCACACCGGAGCCCACAAAGCCAACAATGTCATGGGCCAGGGGCTTTTGGTCCAGAAAATGGGGAAAAGCCGTGTCATCGCCGAAACCGGTGCCGGCCAGCACGGTGTGGCCTGCGCCACCATGGCTGCCAAATTCGGATTTGACTGCACCATTTATATGGGAGAGGTGGATGTAATCCGCCAGCGGCCCAATGTCTTCTGGATGGAGCAGCTGGGCGCCACAGTGGTGCCGGTGACAGACGGCACAAGAATACTGAAAGATGCCATTAATGAAGCCTTCAGGGACTGGGTCACCAACATGGACACCACCCACTATGTTCTGGGAACCGCCTGCGGTCCCCATCCCTTCCCGGAAATGGTCACCTATTTCCAATCCATCATCGGCATTGAGGCAAGACGTCAGATTCTTGCCATTGAAGGGCAATTGCCCAAAAGGGTCTATGCCTGTGTGGGGGGCGGATCCAATGCCATGGGCCTGTTTTCCGGATTCTTAAATGATCCGGTGGAACTTGTGGGGGTGGAAGCCGGCGGCAAAGGACTTTCCTCGCGGCACCATGCATCCAGGCTCTGCTCCGACGATGCCAGCGCAGGAATTGCCCAGGGGTATAAAACCTATTTTCTCCAAAATGATGACGGCCAGATGAAGGAGACCCATTCCATTTCCGCAGGTCTTGACTACGTGGGTGTCTCCCCCATCCTGGCAGATATGCATGATAAGGGCCTTGCCCGGTTTGAGAGCGCCACCGA
>PIVS01000134.1 GCA_003353855.1 Desulfobacteraceae bacterium | reverse complement strand
TTCCCAAACGATTAAGGATTTATTTTCTTTATGACCGCAAATTACTGGCAAAGCTTAGTATCTGTGGATGGAAGGTGATCAGTACATATTTAAAATCTGCTGTGTCATATGATGATGCTGTTCCCGGAGCCAGCATTGCTGTGCAGACCTAGGGTGATTTTCAAAATTACAATCCACATCTCCATGTCATTGTTTGTGATGGATGTTTTCTGGATGATGGCAGTTTTCGCACGGCACCCGGCTTTATGCTGGAAGACCTTGAGGGGGCTTTTCAGTATGCAGTATTGAAAATGCTCAAAAAAGAGGAGAAAATAAATGATGCTATTATCGAGAACATGCTTTCCTGGCATCATACAGGTTTCCATATATATATTGGTAACAAAATTGATCCTGATGACAAAACCGGTATTGGTAATCTGGCCAAATATATTATCCGTGCATGTTTCTCTCAAGAAAGATTGATTTATATTTCGGCAAAAGAATCACATGATAGTATTGCCAAGATGGTTTATACTTCAAAAGATGGGAAGTCCCGAAAAGTTTTTAATGCTCTGGACTGGCTTGCTCAACTGGTGACTCACATTCCCGGTAGATATGAACAGACTGTCAGGGACCAATGAAAATCATTAGTTTTATTGAAGAAATTGAAATCATAGAAATGATTTTGCGGCATCTGGGACTTTGGGATATAGGCAACCATGATCCTCCTCCACCTACCCCGGTTTACCCTGAATTGATTTATGATGATTCAGACACCCAGATTCCAGCCTTTGACTATTGGAGTTGAGGACTTACCTCCAGAATATATTTTAAAAATTGATTTTTCCTATCTAAAAATTTCATAGCCTTCTTTTTGATATATTCCCTGGATAGTTAACAAATCATCTTTAATAGAATCGGTCAAATTCATCCAGCCTAAAATCATTATCCGTTTTTCTGTTTCATTTTTAAACAGCATCACCACGGGCACATTCCCCTGTTTGGCAATATTCCAAAATCCCGTTTTAATCCGATACACTTCACTTCGGGTTCCCTCAGGAAAAATCACAGGGATGAAATGGTCACAATTTGAAAACCCGGCAGCAATCTGATTCACAACGTTTTTGCTGGAAGACCGGTCTATCTTAACTGCCCCGATGGCATTGAAGAGGATAGTCATGGGCCAGAAAAACCACTCCTTTTTTAACATTGGATTGGTTTTTGTCTTATTATAAAATGAAAAAGCTATCCCCAAAGGAGCATCCATATTGGTATTATGGGGAAAACCGATTAAAACAAATTTATTTCCTGCATCTTTTGGTAACAAATCACAGGACCAGCCCATGATCTTAAAAAACAGAACACCTACACAATATTTAATATAAGTAATAAATGATTCCATAAGATCTCAATTCAAAATTGATTTAATATTAAAAGTTCAATGGTGCGGATATACTACTGAAAAAGCAAAAAAAACTTCAACAAAAGATATGTTTGACCAGCTGGTCTGGTACTTTTCACAGGGTTATTGAAGCCTTCCTCCTTCAAAACAACTCCTCAATAAAATTTCTCAGTATCTTGATTTGAGCAGGAGTGAGGGAATCCTGTTTGCTTCTTTCTATATATTAACAACATACAGACAGGCCCTCTCTATTTTTATACGCCAATGTCACACACAAGACAAGAGAAAAAAACTCCTTAAAAACAACGTTTTAAAATCAAAAGCTTTATAACAGGGAATTAATATACTGCAGCGAGGATTAATATTGATCGAACAAATGTCTAATCCCATAAATCCAAATTTATTGCGCGCCGGTGACATTCCCAGATATCATCAATTAACAAAAAATATCCAACAATTGACACTCATATTTAGTTGGATCAACTGAAGAGCGGTACAGTTCAGTTAATGCTGTAGAGTAAATTAATTGGCCTAAAAATAATCCTTGGGCAATTTCTACAATTTCATCCAGGCAAAACCCAATGGGGACCGCGCCTCCTATCATGGGTGATCTATAATGGAACTTGAAAACTCTTTTCTTTTTGGTTTCACTGCTGCTCATTGGTAGAATGGATTCCTGATCAGCATGACCCAAGAAAATATATCCTTGTCTGACAAAGGGGCCAGGCCCCTGATTTGCCAGCTTCTGAATTGATTGAAGGGGTTCCTGGTAATTCATGTCCAACATTTTGAAAATCAAATCCATTGGTAAAATACGTTTATCCTGGATATTGTTTCCACTGACCCATTTATTCTCTGCCTGATCTTTCCAGAATTCTTTATCTTCATCACTCATACCATTATCCCAGCTGCTATTTTTCAGGTGCTTTGTGAAAATACTATCAGTTTTCCAGTAGTGTTGTTGATTTTTCAGCACAAGATTATAATGCAGCAGGCTTGCCTGGTGTAGTTTTAGTTCATGAACACGCCCGGGATATCTTTTTGCCAGATCAGGACTCTCATCAAGCATCATACTAAGCTTTCTTGGAGAAATTTTCTCATAATTTTTCCCTGCCCAGGGGAAAATATAGCGACCAATACTTACCCACATTGCATTTAATAAATTGGGATCACTGGATTTAGTATTTCTCATCAATTCGGCAAGTATGGCCGGGTAGTCGGATGCATCCTGTTTTTGAGTATGGAATAACCTTTTCTTTGCCAATATTTTCATCTTCAAGAACTCCAGGATAACCGGGGAGCAGGCCTTTTCCGATAACTGCCCGGTTCATTACAATGGCACCCATTCCGATCAGACATTCATCCTCAATTGAGCATCCGTGGATGACGGATCGGTGACCAATGGTGACGCCGTTTCCAATATTTAATGGAATATTTTCATCCGCATGACAAGTGCATAGATCCTGAATATTGCTCCGCTCACCAATATTGATTTTATCCAGATCACCTCGGATGACAGTTTGAAACCAGACAGAAGATTGCCGACCAATGTCAACGTTCCCTATGATTTGAGCTGTGGGGGCTATGAAAACCGATGCGTGAATCCGGGGGCGGGTATTTTTATATGCGTATAGGGTCATGGGTGCCTTTTTCGATAAATTTAAATTATCCGGTAAATAACAAACAATTTTGTTCTCCTCAATTCAAATCTGCCCCGCAATAATAATGCAGCTTGCTAATTGACAGGATTTGCAAGATTGTGATACTTATTCACCTTATTTTAAAAGTATGAAAATAGGAGTTTTTTTGTTTAAGAGATCATTAGAGATTGTGTCAGCCGTTGCCGGCAAAAGGCGTAATTAATCGGCGGCAGGTTAATTTTAGTTTAGACCAGAGTATAGTCTTTTCGATCATTCCGGATAGTTTCCTATCCTAGACCCGTCACTATTGTTGCGCCTTTTACGGCAACACCCTTCCAAAGAGATATCATTTAAAGTTACCGGTTATAGCAATTGCCAATAATCTTTTCAGATTAACGACGCAATTTGAAGCATTTGTTATAAATTGATCTGTGGTTCATCCGCTGTCAGTTGCCGGTGCGGTTAGAAAATTCAATAGGCGGAGATCTATAATGATTAAAAACACAGGCAATATTTTCAACTCCCTTTCTATTTTAGGATGGGACTCTTATTTTCAAATGCATTTTGACAGCAACCTCAATGGCAATAATTCCCCGGCCAGGGTGGTGGGCGTTCATAAAAACTATTTTCTTATTCATCAGGGAAATAAAGAAACACTGGTTAGTACTGCAGGAAGACTAAATCACAAAAAAGAGGGTCATTTCCCGGTTATAGGAGACTGGGTCCTGATAGATGATAAAGTTATTTACGATGTATTGCCACGGAAAAATGCATTGTCCAGAGGTGCTGCCGGCACCCGTGGAAAACAAGGTCAGCAACCGAATAAGGAGCAGATCATTGCCGCAAATCTTGACGCAGTATTTATCGTATGCGGTCTGGACCGGGATTTCAACATACGCCGCATAGAACGATACCTTACCCTGGTGTATAACTGCGGTTTAAATCCTGTAATCGTCTTAACCAAGGCAGACCTCCATCAGGACCCCGAACGGTTTGTGCTCGATGTCGAGCAGGTCGCATTCGGGGTACCGGTTCATCTGGTATCTGCAAATGAGTCTCACGGATTAATTCCTTTGGGCACCTACCTGTCAGAGGGGCAGACCGTCACCATGATCGGATCTTCTGGTGCCGGAAAATCCACACTCGTGAATCGTTTATATGGAAAAGCTGTCCAGATGACCCGTCAGATAAGCGAAACGGTGGGAAAGGGAAAGCATACCACCACCAATCGAAGTCTTATCATAATGCCCCGGGGAGGCATGGTGATTGACAACCCCGGCATTCGGGAAATCGGATTCTGGGATGACGGAGGCGGTCTGGATGTCGCCTTTCCGGAGATTGAAAATCTTGCCGGGAGGTGCCGTTTCAACAATTGCAGCCACACCCATGAACCGGGCTGTCAGGTGCTCCATGGCGTAGCTGCCGGGGAAATCGGGCAGGACCGGCTGGACAGCTACCAGAAAATGAAGCGTGAATTGGCATATTTATCCGACCGGCAGCAGAAGAGCGCTGACCGGATAGAAAAAGAACGCTGGAAAGACGTCGCATTAAAAGTGAAAGCCATGAAAAAGAGGAGATAGATTGATATTCGATTGTGGCTGGTGGATGCGGCTGCAACAAATCGCGGGGAGCCGGCGGGGCAGGGATTTATTACCTGGGAAGCAGATACAACAGGCGGTTTCTTTGTAATACGGGCACCAAGTTCGAACAGGTGTCCCAACGCCAGGGCAACCGGGTACGGCAATCTGAGTTTGGGGGATTTTACACCGGAGATTTCCCCCACTGACCCTGTTTTCAGAAGCTTTCTGACGATAGTCGAATCAATAAATCCGCTGGCCCCTGTAACCAATGTTTTCATAACAATCATCCCCTTGTCGGTCAGGATTCATAACAAATGCGGTATAAAAAAATAAATGTATTTAACCTTGAATAAAAGGTCATGCAACCTTGGGTGAAATTCTATCTTCACCCAAGGTTGCAAGCAAGTCCAGGAAAGCGCTTAAGGGTTTTGAAACCAGGGTGTCTTCCCTTTTTACAAAGTAAATCGGAACAGACGCCAGCGTCTTCCCGATCCGGTGAACGGAGATAATCCCTAATTTTGATGCATTTTCCACCGAGGAAAACGGAAGGATACTGACCCTCATTCCTGCGGCAACGCATTCGACCATTCCATCGGCCGATCCCAGTTCCATTTTTTGATTGAGGGCTAAGCCTTTTTTCTGAAACCATTGTTCCAGCCGTTCCCGATAGGCGCAGGGCCTGGGAAACACCAATACGCCTTTTTGAGCGGCTTCTTCAGGAGGTGCTTTCCCGGACGGATAGATTAAAACCAGTTTTTCACGAAATGCTTCGGTCCAAAATGGAAACGCCTAACCGATATGCTTTTGTCTTAATCAATTGAAATTTAAACCATCTGCTGAAAATCATTCCCCCCTGTCCGTATTGGAGGTGATGGGGTCTGTGCTGAATACCAAAACCATTGAAGGGTATCCTGGAAAAAGATTTCATGGCGGTTGTGCAAACGTGGACCACATTGAAAATCTGGCCATTGACAGGGGGAAAGCGCTTTTCGGGGCAGAGTATATCAATGTTCAGCCCCACAGCGGCACCTCTGCCAACCTTGCGGTTTACTTCAGCGTTTTGAATGTGGGTGATCCTATTCTTTCAATGAGTCTGCCCCATGGGGGGCATCTGTCCCACGGGCACTTCGCATCCATTACCGGTAAATGCTTTGATGTTGCCTATTATAAACTGGATCCTGAAACCGAACGGATTGATTACGAACAGATCAGGCAAATGGTCCACGATACCAAACCTAAAATGATTGTTGCCGGCGCAAGTTCCTATCCAAGGCTGATTGATTATGAGAGAATTTCAAAAATAGCCAAAGAGGTGTCTGCACTGTTTTTAGCCGATATGGCCTATTTGGCAGGGCTTGTGGCCGCCGGTGACCGCTTTATTTCAATTTAAAAGATGACCCTTGAAAATGCAAAGATTATGGCCCGGGCCTTTATGGAAAAAGGGTATCGTATTGTTTCAAACGGTACTGATAATCATCAGGTATTGATAGACCTCACCTCAAAGGGGATTTAAGGTAAATCCGCAGAAACCTGTCTTGAATCGGCCGGCATTGTTTTAAACCGGAATGTAGTGCCTGGCGATGCGGACAGTCCGGGCAGGGTCAGCGGTATCAGGATCGGAACCGGTGCTTTGGCTGCAAGGGGCATGGGGGATAATGAGATGCGGCAGATTGCAGACCTCATGGACATCACCATGATGCGTCATAAGAAAAAACAGGGGCTTTCCGAGGTAAAGGAGGAGGTAATAAAACTCTGCCGGGTTTTCCCGATCAAAGCGTCTATCTAAAAAGTCAAAACAGGGTCAGCTGTTTTCCACCCATGATTTCGGTGACGCTTAGGTCAAAGAACAGGAGAACAGCATCGGCTATGGGTTTGAGCTGTTTGTCGATGTAGTGGGTGTAGTCCAGGTCGTCGTGGGGCAGTTGGGTGGGAACAGGGCCCCTTTGGGTCATGACATAGGTGATTTCCCGCGGGTTGGCAAGGCTGCCTGTCAGGAGGCGGGCGGCTTTCACATGGGGCGGGACCAATTTGATATAGTCGTCGGCGGCTTTGGTCAGGCGTTTTTTATAGACCAGGTCGTTGTCGTGGCGGCCGGTTTTTAAATCCGTGATTTTCCGGCGGATCCACAGGGACACGTCCCGGTCATGGAAGACCCTTTGGAACAGATCATACTGGAATTGCCTGGCAAAGCGGGTCCAGTCCGACCGGACAAACTCCAGACCGGTAAAGACCAGTTCCTGTTTGTCCCCCTTTTGCACGAGACCTGCGTATCTTTTCTTTGCACTGTTACCGCCGCCTCTCAGGGCCGGCAAAAAAAAGCGGGTGAATAGCTTTTCAAATTCAATCTCCAGATGGGACTCAAGGTCAAACCGGTTTTTTATGGTTTGGGTTAAATAGGTGTTTATCCGGCCGGCAAGCAGCCCGGCCGATACGTCACTGTTGTTAAACTCCTCGGGTTTGAGTTGAACAAATACGGAATCGGTGTCTCCGTACAGTACTGAGTAACCGTCCTGCTCAAGGAACTCACGGGTGAGGTTCAGCAGCCATCGCCCCGTCCCCGTTATGGACCGGGATAAGTCCGGGTTGTAAAAACGGCTTTTTGTGGTGCCCATGACGCCGTAGAAGCTGTTCATCAGGATTTTAACGGCCTGGGACAGGTGGGGATCCTTGTCCTTTTTGGCCTTTTCCCTGCTGTCCATGAGAGTGGTGATGAATTCGGGCAGCACATGGATGTCCCTTGAAAAGGTGGTGTCCACAGGGGTGGAAAGTGGACTGACACGGGCATTCAGTCTGGACAGGGGATCAATTTTAAAGGTCCGGATAATGGAAGGGTAAAGGCTTTTGAAATCAAAAACGGCAATCTTCTCAAAGAATCCCGGTGATTTGGTAAACACCCATCCGCCCGGGGCATGGCCGATATTCCGGATATCCCTGATGTTGGGGGCCACAAGACCGTGTCTATGGATTCTGGGCAGCATAAAATGATCAAAGGCCGCCACTGACCGACCCACCCGGTCCATGGTCAGGCCGGAAAGCTGTGCTCTTTTCCAGGTCAGATCAATCAGGCCGGTTTTCTTAAAAATATCCCATACCAGGGTGCAGTCCAGCAGGTTATACCGGGACAGCGCTTTTTTGTCTTCCCTGAACCGCCGCTCGATCTCTGCAACCTTATCCTCACCGTGGCCGATGTCTTTGCCTTTGCCCAGTATCTCCGATGCCACGGTTTCCAGGCGGAAATTCTCAAAGGAGTAAAAGGCTGCCCGAAGGGAAGGGGGGCCGTCAATGACAATTCTTCCGCAGACATCCATGCTGAAACGGCCCTTTCTGATCTCCCGGATCTCAGGCACAATCCTGTTGCGGCCCAGGGTAAAGGCAATTCCGTGTTCCCTGCATTTTCTTTCAAGAAACATGAGGTCAAACCCGATCACATGCCAGCCGATGATGATATCAGGATCCAGGGTATTCATGGTTTTCAGGAAGGCTTTGAGCAGGTCCCGTTCCTGGGTAAGGCGGATCATCCATCCTGTGTCCGTCAAAGGTTCCGGTGTGATGTCGGATATCCCTATATCTATGGGCAACCGGGGGCAGGGGGGACCTGCGTGTTGGGCCGTGCTGTCATGTATAAAGACAACGCCCAAAGAGCTTGTTGCAGCCTGATCCGGTTTTTTGCGGCCCTTAAAATGAAAGGCAATGGAGTACAGTTCGCCTTTTTGCCCGGTTTCGATATCAAGTGAAAGCGTTGAAAACGGGGGCTGGAAATCGGCGGTACAAAGGATCGGGTCCTTATAGCGCAACAAGCCGGCTCGCCATTGGCAGGAGCCCTTAATCTCGATATTTCCATTTATGAACCGTTCCATCAAGAAGCGGTCTTCGGGAAGAATATCCGTCTCAAATGTTTTGATTTTTGTGTCTCGTAATAGTTTCCGGGCCCTGTACAGCTGGGGCTGGCTTTCGAAATAGAGGGCATCCACCAACGTCCCTCCAAAGGAGGTCAGGTCAACGGGTTTGCGTTCCTGGAAGGGGACAGCACTTGGCAGCCGGGCACTGCGATCGATGAAAAACAGGGGCCGGTCCCGGGTGATGATGATTTCAAAGGGACCGTCATCACCGATGCCGGTATATCTTAAGATGTGCCGCCCCCGGTTGCCCAGGTGTTCCCGTGTCAGTATGAATCCCTCCATACCGGCATCCATATCAATTCAGCAGGCAAAAGACAAATGCAACCTTATTGCAGGCTGTTTCTTGGTTATTCATGGCCTATGGCAATAAGTTTTGGGCAGGCATTCGTTTTCTCGGTTCCGGATTCTCGTTCGGATAACCGATGGGGAGCAGGGCAACCGTATAAATACTGTCGTCCCATTCGAAAAGCGTATTGATTTTTGGTCCGTCCAGAAGTTTTATCCAGCATGTGCCAAGGCCGAAATCCAGGGCTTCCAGGAAACTGCATTGTGTTCAGTCCAATGTGACCACCCGTATCCGCCGACTGGAAGAGGAACTGGATGTAAAACTCTTTTACCGGAAAAAAAGAGGGATGGTGCTAACCCCTACCGGTAAAACGCTTCTGGGGTATGCAAATAAAATTTTAAGGCTGCTCCATGAGGCCGACCGAGCTGTAAAAGAAAGTGAAGCCGTTAAAGGGCCACTGAATATCGGGACGCTGGATTCCACGGCAGCTGCCCGACTGCCTTCCGTGCTGATGCGGTTTAGGCAGAAATACCCCGAGGTTGAACTGTCGATTAAAACGGGAGCCTCCGACCAATTTACACAGATGGTTTTGGATTATCAGCTGGATGGTGCCTTTGTGGGGCACCGGGTGGACAATAAGGATATTGAGCAGGAAGCCATGTTTACCGAAGAGCTGGTCATCGCTTCTGAGCTGGCCGTCAAATCGGTTGAGTCCATTGAGAGCCCGACTCTGCTGGTTTTTCCCCATGGATGTACCTATCGTACCGTTCTTGAAAACTTTCTTCATTCCATAGGAAAAGTGCCCTATGAAGTGGTGGAGTTCGGCACCCTTGAGGGGATATTGGGATGTGTTGCGGCCGGACTCGGCATTGCCATGTTTCCCCACTCTGTAATCAAAAAACTTAATTACGGCGATAAGGTTGCCATCCATAAAATACCGGACCGTTTTTCCACGGTGTCGACCATGTTCATCCGCAACAAAAATGTGGAAGCAACAAAAGCCGTAGAGGCTTTTTTGAGGATCATCAGGGAAGACAGCTGAACGATTTTCGTCCTGGAGAGGGAAAACGTTTGTCCTATGGGGACTATTAGCCCTTACCCAACATGGCCTTTAGGATATGGCTGACCATGGCAGGGTTCTCCTTGAGGCGGCGGGTGGAGTAACCGAACCAATGCTCGCCAAAGGGGACGTAGACCCGGACCGGATGGCCGGCATGTACCAGGGTCTTACGCTGCTTGGGGGTGACGCCGTATAACATCTGGAATTCGTATTTATCCTTGGGGACCTTGTACTTGGCGATAAGATCCAGGGCACCCTGGATCAGGGGCTTGTCATGGGTGGCAATGGCCGGATAAAGATCGTTTTGGAACATAAACTCCAGGTCTTCCAGGTAGTGCTTATTTATTTCGTGGTAATCCTTATAGGCTATTTTTGAGGATTCCACGTAGATGCCTTTGCAGAGCCTGAAATTCAGGGGAGCGTCAGGCCGCAGATCCAGCATGGCTTTAATATCGGGCAAGGTTCGTTTCAGATAGGCCTGAAGCACAAGTCCCACGTTTTTGGGAAATTCTTCTTTCAGGCGCCGGAACATATTAATGGAGTCATCCACGCAGGGAGAGTTTTCCATGTCGATGCGGATGAAGTTTCCGTACTTGGCTGCTTCGGCCACAAGATCCCGGATATAGTCAAAGCAGGTCTCCTTGTCCAGTAGGAGGCCGAACATGGTGGGTTTAAGAGAGTAGTTGCCCATAACATCGGTCTGCTCAACAGTGCGGATCAGATCCAGGTATTCATCCCGGTTGGCCCGGGCCTGGTTCATGTTTTCAATGAATTCTCCGAGGATATCAAGGGTGACCATTGTTTTTTCCCGGTTCAGGGCTTTGGAGGTGTCAATGGCCTCCTGGGTGCTTTGGCCGGCAATATAGGCTTTTGAGAACTGCCAGATAAATTTCTGGGGAAAATAGGGCAGGGTCTGACTGATTATTTTATTTAGCATGGTATGCTCCCGAATATATTTTTGTAATGGTTTAACCATTGGCATTCGGTTAAAATATGATCCCCTTTTACGGGATTGTCAAGGAATATCTTAGAGTGTGTCTGAAAAATATTTCCCTTTTTATCTCTCGAAAGCCTTCTGTTTTTGTTGAGCCAACCGAAAGTCCTCTCAACAATCCAACACCAAGGTCTCACATGAAATCCAGGCTCCGCTTTGGTTGGCTTGAT
>PIVS01000638.1 GCA_003353855.1 Desulfobacteraceae bacterium | reverse complement strand
TTTTTAAAAATTTATTTTTTTAAGGGAATTAAAAGGAGCGAATTAGATGGATCGAATTAAATCGAGTTGGGGAATAACATCTCTTGATTTTGGGGCGGAATTAAATCCCTGATCACAAAAAGGGCACAAAAATAGGCTTCTTTAAAGAAAATCCATAGAAAAGAAGTTTTTAAAGGTTCAAACTGGCCCAGCCCATAGTAGATAAGAAACATCTGAACCAGGAGGGGGGTTCCCCTGAAAAAATAAATAAATACCCTGACGGGACCTGAGATCAGGATATTTTTAAGGCCTTCAAGGTAGATATCCAGGTTCCCGAATATAATTGAGAAATCCATGATCAATCCTTTATGATTCCCACACTATATTTTTTATTCAGCCAGTTTAAAATCAGATAATTGATGGCGATTACCATATAAATGGCGATTACCATATAAACAGATACTA
The DNA here is from genome assembly GCA_003353855.1 of Desulfobacteraceae bacterium. Classification (GTDB taxonomy): domain Bacteria; phylum Desulfobacterota; class Desulfobacteria; order Desulfobacterales; family Desulfobacteraceae; genus NBML01. The sequence continues at coordinate 2,218 of PIVS01000638.1, read as the reverse complement.
CGCCGTGCAATCCGGCCCTCTACCCATGGGCTTGATCTTTGAAAAAATCCGGCACAAGTTGCACTGACATTAAAAAAAAGGAGCAAAAGAATGGACAAAGATCAATTCGAGAAAGCGTACGGTAAATTAGTCGCAAAATCTCGGGAAGATGATGATTTTAAGGCAAAGTTATTGGCGAACCCAAAAAAAATTTTCCAGGAAAACAGCATTGAAGTTCCAAAGAACATGAAGGTTAATATTGTAGAACACAAAAAAGGACTTGGTAAATTTTGTATTGCCTTTATATAACGAATTGGATGAAGAAGAATTAAGCGATGCAAGAGCGATACCAAGTATTGAGCAGGATAAATCGGCAGGATTGATTGTGTGCTGTGCTCTCGCCTATGCTGTTCGTATTTTCTTATGCTGCATTGTGAGGATCACTTAACTGCGGTGTATGATCATCATGGTGATATCATCGGATTGCTCGGCAAAGGCATTATGTTCGGCAAGATTTTTTGTAATGCTGTCAAGCATGTTTTCTGCTGATTCAACAGGAAGCGACAAAAGCTGCATGAGTTTATCCTCGCCATAGAACCCACCGTTAACATCCCGTGCCTCGGTCACACCATCGGTGAGTGCTATTAGAAACTCGCCGGGATAGATCTTGATGCGTTTTGCTTCAAAACTCATATCAGGAAACATACCCACTGCCGGACCCGTGGGTTCAAGTACGGTTCTGATACCGTTTTTTCCTACCACCACCACACTGACATGTCCGCCGTTAATATAAGAGAGCATTCCGTTTTCAGGTTCAATGATACCCCAAAAAAGGGTTGCAAACATATTTGCCTTGTCATGGATAGTCGCAATATAATTATTTATGTGTGAAATGATAATTTCCAAGGCGCATGTATAATTGGAATCGGTCAACTGTTGCCCCCCTGTACTCTGAAGGGAACAATTTTCACTGCCTTTATCAAAAGAATCCGGCAAACCCATGCCATAATAGAGTTCAGAAAAGGCACGAATCAAGGTACGAAAAAGCGCCATGAAAAGCGCCGCCCCTACACCTTTTTCGCATACGTCCGCAATCAAAAAGCACACCCCATCTTTATTGGGTAAATTGAATACATCGTAGAAATCGCCAGACACTTGTCTTGACGCCTGGAAGTATGTAACAATTTGCCAACCGTCTATCTGTGGTAAGGAGTCAGGGAAAAACCCGTTTTGGATTTGGCGTCCGATTTCCATATTAAACTCCAAACTTTCGGCGTAAAGGCGTTCTTTGTCCAGCAACCGTTTTTTTTCAAGAACAGCCCCGATACGTGCCTGTAAAAGTACGGCATTGATAGGTCTGGGCAGATAATCATCAGCCCCCATTTCGATACACTTGATAACGCTTGTCATTTCGTCTATATCGGAAATCATAATGACCGGGATTTGCCTGAACCTGGGATCATTTTTCACTTCCGCAAGTACCTGATAACCATCCATCACCGGCATCATAATATCCAGCAAGATTAAATCCGGCGGGTTGTCGCAGATATCCTCCAGAGCACTTTGACCGTCCAAGGCCACGCTGATATCATAATCGTTCCCCAGAAGATCAACAAGGATAGCGATGTTTGCTTCCGTATCATCTACAACCATTATTGTGCATTCAGACATGTCGGTCACTGATTCTACAACTCCCGGCTAGAATATTGATTTTTTTTTCCACAATCGATTCAAGAATTGCATCCGCATCGTTGAACTTATATCCGCCGATCAACCGGTCAAGTTCAGCTATTTCCAGGACGTATTCATCCGGCCAGGAAATGCCCTTGATCTTTGTCATGACTTCCTTACACAATTTTGGTTTACGCTTTTTTATGTGCAGTAGGAGTTCTGCCAGCATTGCAGGCAGATCCCTTGGGTCTCTTGTCTCTTTTTTCTCAATGCCAACATTTGTTGCTTCTTTTGTCAAAATACTTCCTATTGACGCAACAACCCTATTCAACGCTTTTTTAAATGGAATCAGCAGCTCTTTCGCATCATCAAATTCCCCCTTGTGAATCAATAGTTCCAGGTTCCGGGCAAGGGATTGAAGATCTTCCATACCCAGATTTCCCGACACGCCTTTGATTGTGTGGACCAGCCGCTGTGCAAATTCCTGATTCCCTCTATCAAGTGCATCTTTTATCTGATCTGCTGTATTTGAATAATTGTTGTGGAATTTATTGAGCAATTTTATGTA
>PIVS01000637.1 GCA_003353855.1 Desulfobacteraceae bacterium | reverse complement strand
ATGACCTGTTTTTCCCCGCTGCCGGTTTCCCTTTCTGCCAGGACTTTTTCCCCTTCAAAGGTCAAAACGGAAACCTCATTTACAACCGGCAACCCTAGTGCGTGGGCAAGCCTGTACTGTGTCTGAAAACCTTCCGTATCTACCGATCCCTTACCCGTAAAAATCATATCCGGCAAACCGTCTGCTTCAATGGCGGCCTTCAACGCTTTAGCAGTAAGACTGCTGTCCAGAAACTGACTGTCTATTTTAACCAGTATCGCCCGGTCTGCACCCATGGCCATGGCCCCTCTGATAGTCGCCTGGGCCGCTGCCTTACCCACAGTCACAAGCACCACCTCGCCCCCTTGTTCCTCAACAATGCTGACCGCCTCTTCAACGGCATACTCATCATAGGGGTTGGGAATAAATTTTATTTCTGAATCTTCATATCCGTTGGTACCTGCAACCTTAATATTGATTGCTGTATCCGGTACATGTTTTAGACATACAAAAATTTTCATGCTCTATTTTCCTTACTCTTTATTTTTGACTTAGGAATCGTTAAAAAATAACTTCTCATAATCTATTTACAAAAGTCCTTAAAAGCCTGGACATTTTGTAAATAGAATGTGAACAAAGGCAATGCGCAGCTTTGCCCCTAACTATTTTTTGAGCCGATCCTTAACTCTTCATTTTCTCATTTTTAGGATCATACAGTGGCATTGTTACCACTTGTGCTGAGCGCAATCGTCCTAAAATTTCTACTTCCATTTTTGTTCCGGCTTTTGCAAACTCCGGGGGTACATATCCAAGAGCAATACTTTTCTCTACCCTGTGACCGTAACCACCGGATGATGTCATACCGATACGGTCACCATCTTTAATAATCGGATTGTATCCCCAGGGGTCAGAATCTGTGGCTTCCACAACAAGGCATACCAGCTTTAATGGAATCCCTGCTTCTTTTTGTTTGAGTATACCGGCTTTGCCAATAAACTTTTTATCCAGTTTTACAGTCCAGGCCACATTGGTTTCAAGAGGCGTATGATGAACATTCATTTCACTCTTCCAGGCAAGATATCCTTTTTCAAGACGCATGGAATCCATGGCATGCATTCCGATTAATTTGATATCAAAATCCACCCCTGCTTTCATAAGCGCGTTATAAAGTGAAATCTGTTGTGCAATAGGATGAAAAATTTCAAATCCCAGTTCACCCACATAATTCATGCGGTTGATCCGACATTTTGTCCGCCCCACATAGATTTCCCGGCTGGTGGAAAATTTAAAGGCGTCATTGGAAACATCATCATAAGCAATTTTTTCCAACACCTTACGGCTATCGGGTCCAACAAGAACCAGACACCCCATTTTATAAGTAAGATCATGCATTTGAACAGATCCGTCTTCCGGAAGATTCTCGAGCATCCAGTGCTGATCATGTTTTTTACCTACACTTGCTGTGACACAGAAAAATTCATTCTCATTGACCCGTGTCACCGTCATGTCGGATTTGAAACACCCATTGATGTCAAGCATTGGGCTTAAAGCAATCACACCGTCTTTTTCAGGAACTTTCTGGCAGGTCATGTTGTTAAGCCAGGCTTTTGCACCCGGACCGGATATTTCAGTTTTGGCAAATCGGGTCAGATCAATAATGCCGACTTTGTTCATGGCATGTTTACATTCATTGTCTACATGCTTAAAGGCATTGGATCGTCTCCAGGAAGGAGTTTCATATTCATCTTCACCCTTGGGTGGAAAATAATTGGGGCATTCCCATCCATAGTAATCACCAAACACTGCATTGGCTTGTTTCTGGTATTCATAGATCGGACTGGTTCTATTAGGTCTTGCTGCATCCCTGAATTCATTGGGATAAAAGGTAGAATAGAGTCTAGGATAGGTATCAGCAATTTTTTCATGGTTGTATGCCCAGTTGGCATGGGAGCCGAACCGTCGGGAATCAACATGCCATAGATCAATTTCAGGTTCACCATTCATGATCCATCCGGCCAGATAGTGACCGATACCACCCGCCTGGGTAATACCAAAGCTGTATCCACAGGCCTGGAAAAAATTCTTCAAAGGTGCGGCTGGACCCACAAGAGGATCTCCATTGGGCGTATAGGTAATAGGACCTGCTGTTACATGTTTAAAACCGGTATCGCCAAGGACGGGAAACCTATCCATACCTGCTTCAATACAGTCGGCAATATTATCAATATCCGGGTTCAGTTCCTGCTGCGCATAATCCCAGGGAACCCCATTCTTTTTCCACTGCTGGCCATTTGCTTCATACATTCCCAATATCAGGCTATCCATCTCCTGTCTTAAATATACGGATCGATCAGGATCACGGACCAGTGGCAATGGTTTTTCTCTATCTTCAACCGCATTGATTTTTTCATATAGAATGTGAGTATGGGCAATGGCAATGGAAGGGATCTCAAGACCGACCATTTTTGATACCTCTGGTGCCCAGAGTCCGGCTGCATTCACAACAAATTCGCAGGTAATATCCCCCTTATCTGTTTTGACCAGCCACTCACCTGATTTTGTTTCTTCAATACCTGTCACCATGGTATGAAGATTAAACTCTGCACCATATTTTCTGGCACCTTTTGCCATGGCCTGGACCATGGAATTAGGAGCTACCTACCCATCATCGGGCCAGTAAAGGCC
>PIVS01000636.1 GCA_003353855.1 Desulfobacteraceae bacterium | reverse complement strand
CAGCCTTTGACTATTGGAGTTGAGGACTTACCTCCAGAATATATTTTAAAAATTGATTTGTGGAATTACCGTTGAACTATGCTCAAAATCAGCAAGAATTTGATAATTTTCGATCTTTTAAACAAAATTAAGATCATTTCCATCACCTCATTTTAATACCATATTTTATTTCAAGAATATTCTGACCCGATCTGGATCGGATACATATTTCAGGTAAAATCAACCGCAGACAAAAAATCGATCCAGGTAGAAGTGCTGGAGACGGTTCCAGGACATAAACGGAAGAACTGGTTTATCGGAGTGAATATGTATCAGCAGGAAACAGACTCCGGCTGGTCTGTTTTTTATTATTGATCACTATGGACACAAGACAGCACATAAACAAAAGTAAACAATAATGAACATTCATGATCACCGTCAGGGGTGAAATTGCAAAAATAGATGCCGCCAGAAGATTTTGAGCACCCCATGGAATAAGGCCCTGGCATATGCAGGAAAATATATCAAGAATTCCGGCAGACCGCCTGGGCTCAACTCCATTGTTGGCTGCAATATTTTTTGCCACATCCCCTGTAAGCAATATGGCAACTGTGTTATTTGCAGTACACAGGTTGGTTAAAAAAACCAGGATACCTATACCAAGCTCTGCAAACACAGTTTTATTTTTGCTGGAAGAAAACCTCTGGATAAAAAGTTCCACCTTTTGCTCAAGGAAAGCCAAGCCTCCTTGCTCCTTCATCAGAGCCCCCAGGCCACCTATGAAAATAGATAGAATAAAAATTTCTTGCATCCCTGTGAAACCTGCATAAATTGTTCTGGCATAAATAAGTGCTGTAAATCCAGGAACCGTTATAAAGCCTACAATTCCTGCTAATAAAAGTCCGGTAAAAAGAACTACAAAGACGTTGAGCCCAGTCAGAGCCATAATGAGAATGGCTGCATAGGGAATCACCTGGAAAAGTTGATAAGGTTTATCTCCATTAACAACGCCGCTGCCACCGTGAAATATCAAAAACATTATAGTAAGAAAAGCCGCAGGTCCTGCAATAAAAAAATTAACCCGGAACTTATCTTTCATATTACATCCCTGGGTCCTTGTGGCTGCAATGGTAGTGTCTGAAATAATGGAAAGATTATCTCCAAACATAGCTCCGCCCACGACAACTCCAGCCACCAGGGGTAAATCAAGCCCTGCCTTGGAGGCAATACCAAGGGCAATGGGAGCAAGGGCTGCAATGGTTCCCATGGATGTTCCCATGGCCGTCGAGATAAGAGCCCCAACCAGAAAAAGTCCTGGAAGAAGAAAGGCCGAAGGAATCATAGTCATGGCAAAATTTACCGTGGAATCCACTCCTCCGCTAGCCTTGGTAACATAGCTGAATGCTCCCGCAAGTAAATAAATCATGCACATGGCCATGATTGTGGAATGGCCGGCTCCAGAAAGGAAACTTTCCACTGTCTGGTTTAGTTTTTTTCTGGAAAGAAGAACCGCCAATAAAATAGCTGGAAGAGCCGCAACGGGTGTTGCAATCTGATAAAAAGCGAAATCTGCTCCTGTGGCCTGAAAATATACACCACTTCCTACAAAAATGGATAAAAACAATGCCAAAGGTGCCAAGGCTCGTTTGGAGATGATAATTTCAGAACTCAACGGATTTTCCTTTTGTATTTAGTATCTAATGGTATCTTTACATTATTGCCGGATATTGCACCGGCAATAAAAACAACCGGTTCTTATATCAACAAAGGATAAGTCCGTCAACCCTGACGCAATTTATAATGGGAATTTCGGGAATATAGGGTTGTAATCCAGGAAGGTCACAATAATTTGCTTAGATTATTGGCAAATTGCTGTCGATCCTTTTGATTCATGGAGGGGGGCCTTGGGTTTATATTCCTGTTGCTCTGAAGGAATCCATCAAGTCTCTTACATATAAACTGGAGGTAATATTTTCCTTTGAATAAAGCTTTCCCCGGGGATAAAGGGCCAGCGTCCCTTGATCGATGACTTCGGCTGCCAGGGGAATATCTCCGGTGATCACTAAGTCACCAGGCTTTATTTGCTTAAGATCTCATTATCTGCAACATCAAAACCCGCACCCACCTTGAGAAATTTGATAAAACGTGACTTTGGTATCCGAAGAGACTGGTTGGCCACAAGTGTTACCAATGTATGGGTTCGCTCGGCAGCCCGATACAAAATTTCTTTAATCACAACAGGGCACGCATCTGCATCCACCCATATATCCATTTCATACTCCTTAAAACATCAATATGGTGAATGGCTTCTTACCAATGTCTTGAAGAATGTTCCCCACCGCCAATGGGTTTTCAGTATTCCCAAACGACTAAGGATTTATTTTCTTTATGACCGCAAATTACTGGCAAAGCTTAGTATCTGTGGATGGAAGGTGATCAGTACATATTTAAAATCTGCTGTGTCATATGATGATGCTGTTCCCGGGGCCAGCATTGTTGTGCAGACCTAGGGTGATTTTCAAAATTACAATCCACATCTCCATGCCATTGTTTCCGATGGATGTTTTCTGGATGATGGTATTCCAGCTATCATACCGAGAACAATGTCTTCCAAAGAATTCCGGAAAAATTGGGCTCGATTAATTCAGAAAGTGTATGAAGTAAATCCATTGATTTGCAAAAAATGCCAG
>PIVS01000635.1 GCA_003353855.1 Desulfobacteraceae bacterium | reverse complement strand
ATTTCTTTTTAAAATTTCAAGTTTCTTTTCAATGGGATCTTTTAAGAGTTCCCGGACCGGGTTCTTATTTTTACCTGTTTTTTCTCCATGGGAAAGAGTGGTAATGGCCGGTAAAAAATCCGACACAATATCTTTTTTTTCCTTTGCCAATAGTTCTTTAGTCTTATTAATTAGTCGACTCACTTCCATTTCAGAAATATCTTTTGAGCAAATGGCACCCTTTTTAAAGATTTCCACTACCCTTTCCGGTCGTTTTTTAATCATGCCGAAAATACAGGCAAGATTTATTTCAAGTATCCCCTTTGTGTATTGTTCTTTGTTCAGCGCAATATCCTGGATAAAGAAAAAAGAAATTTTTGACAAATAAGAAATTTCATCCATAATAACAGGAAGCAGTGATGGATAAAGTGTTTTGACTTTTTCCATCAGCTTGTATAATGGGAGTTTACCCGTGGTTACCATTGCCTTGAATGCGTGGAGAGCTTCATCCTCTTTGGACTGGGGAAACAATCTTAATATTGAATCAAAAAGGTCTGAATATATCCCCATGGATGAATTTTCAACAATGTTGTAAATAGTGATTTTGACATCGGCTTTTTCTTCCGGGTTTAAATACGTCAACAAAATTTTTGAAGGAATCCGGTTTAACAGCATGGATAATGCCTTGAGACCCAGTATTTTTTTTCCCGGATTGTTTGAAATCAGCTCGGTCTCCATTATGGTCCTGGGGTTTCTCAAGGGTGTTTTAATGTTATGTAAAAAAGGATCTGCATCCTGATGCCGGTCAAATAATGAGGAATAAAATTCAATCACCGGAGCCCGTGACCCAATGGATTCTAAAATTATTTTAAAGGCAGATCCATACTTCAATCGCACAGACGGGCGAGCCTGCAGGTACTGATCTACTAAAGCAAGGCGGCCGGTTTCCGAAACAGAACCAATATTTTTCCCCATGGAATTGGAATATATAATCCCTTTATACAATGCCTTAAAAGTAAAGCTTGGACCTTTTCCACCCAACTCCAATAATAAACAAAGAAAGAAATTAATTTCTTCAAAAGGTGTCTCAGGCGAAATCCGGCTATAAATTCTTGCACTGACAAGAGCAGATTCCTTCATGCCTTTTTTATAACGGGGATCTTTTTTATCAGATAGAAGTATTTTAATTTTTTTGGCCAGGAATTCAAGGTTGTCTATTGCATCCTCTTTTATCCGGGCATGGTTTGAAAAAAAACCGGCCAATATGGGAATAATTCCAATTGAGGGCTCCAGATACCTGGCTTTTTTCACAATCCGGGTCATTTGTTTTTCAGTGGAATTTTTCCATTGAACGTCAAAACTATCAATGTCAAAATAATTGACTGAAGATTCCATGGCGATAATCTATATCCAATTTTACGGCTATTTTAAAAATTGAAACAAAGGCTTGTTTGTATCCAGTATAGCCAATTAATCATCAGGGGTAAACCCCAGGCTTTACTAAATTGCAATTGGTTGTGAAACAACAAAATGGCGTGGAAATTACCCTTTATGCCCTGTTTCTTACCCAGGCGTGTGCATCCCGCTGGCTTACGATTTTTTCAATTCCCAGCAACTCTTTTTCTGGGATTAAAAGGTCATACCCATGGGGGGGGTATCATATGACAGTTTATCCGAATAGGATATAACGCCCTTGATCAACGCGGGTGTGTCCGTGATCCTAATGGACTGCACTGCATTTTTCTCACACCCGCCGGCTTTCATTTCAGATATAGTAACAACCCCGGAAGGCAGGCTCAAAACAGCTTTATTTTTTACGGGTTTGAAATAAATCGTCATTTTCCGGGTAGATTTTTCAGGAGGTTTTATCTTTGCCAGGCGAAATGGAATCAAACTTGTATCTTGCAAACCAGGTTGATTTGAAAAATCTGTCATAGGTTGCGTTGTGGAGTAGATAGGTTTTTTCGGGAAGATAATCTTGAAACGAGACCCTTAAAATAATTTTATCAGAGAATTAAAGATCTCCGATGTCACCTAATGAAGTGGACGCTTTAAACTGGTTTATACCATAAAAGTTGGCATAATATTCCATCGCCCACTGATTGATTTTCATGCTTGCCCGGCGAATGGTTTTATGTGTGCCGTACCCTGCGATGATAACCACAAGCATACATATCCCCCATAAAAGCCGTGGGGATCTTTTTGATCTTACCTGCCACAACGCCCAGACAAAAAAGGATACAATACAAAGGTAAAAAGTATGCCCTTTTGTGTTGGCCGTTCCTGCAGAAAGAAGGCAAAAAAGGCTGTAAATATAAGACACATCAATTTGACCTGCCCCATAAAAATGGATTTTTCCTTTTTTTCCGGTGCCGGGATTGTCTTCCTAGAGGATATGGCCGCCGCTGGCAAATCCGGCAAGAATATATCGGATACATTTTTTTTGACCCTTAACAATCGTTTCAATATTGGCAGACAATCGAGTAAAAATGTTCCGGGTCCAGAGGATATTAGATTCTTCCATGGAATTTTCCTTTGAATAAGAACCAAGGATGGTATCACAGGTGCTCGATCATAAAATGCAGCCTGTTCCGGACATTTGCTTCACTCATGCCGGCATCAAAATCCAGATGATAAATATTCATATCAGGATAAACCAATTTTATTCTTGTTTCCACACCTTTTGAAAT
>PIVS01001153.1 GCA_003353855.1 Desulfobacteraceae bacterium | reverse complement strand
GGCGGATTAGACAGGCTGATCTCACTAAAAGGAGGAGTGAAACGCTATATGGTCTTTGTTTTAAAACAATTGAAAATCAGCGGATGGTGTCTTGCGAGGGCGTTGGTGTGACCGGTCTACGACCGGCTACACCAACCATAAAATCAATCCTGCCGATTTATCCTGCTCGATACTTGGTATGGCCTGGGTACCGTTCCTCTAAATCTGATTAAGACTTAAAATTGCCTTGGTAACGTACAATCCTTTGTTTTCAAGCCACCACTCAGCTGCTGCAAATCATCTTTATCAAGTTCGCTAATATCCATAGGCAATACAAAATTTACCAAATCGTATTTGTTTTCTACAATATTAACCTTCATTTTCTCTGGCATTTCAATGCCATTTTCTTTAAAAGTTTTTTTAGGGTCTGCCAATAACTTTGCCTTAAAATCATCCTCTTCAAAAGCTTTTGCAACTAACTTACCGTATGCTTTTTCAAATTGTTCTTTGTTCATTCTTTTGCTCTTTTTTTTGATTATATAGTTTGGTTTGTAAAAATTTTACATACTGTATGTAAGATTTTTGAGTGTTACGATTGTTTAAATAACTTTAGAAGTTTTTATTTATCGCACACCTGCAATAATCTTTTTGAGCGTAATTGAGAGTC
>PIVS01000634.1 GCA_003353855.1 Desulfobacteraceae bacterium | reverse complement strand
GGGGGCACCATGGGTAAATTCATTGCTATTCTGCCGCCGGTGGTGATCTCCTGTCTTTTTATTTCCCTGATTGACTGCTTTGTTTTGCTGCCGGCCCATTTAAATGATTTGACGGTGACCTCTGTCACGGGCCAGGGGAGCGGTATGGTTGCCAGGATAAATGGGGTTACCAGCGCCTCCATGGAGTGGTTTGTGGCGAAGGTGTATATCCCTTTTCTAAGCCGGGTCCTTCATTTTCGATATGTGGTTCTGTGCACCGCCATTGCCATCCTGCTGACAGTGGTGGGCATTGTCAAAGGGGGGCTGGTAAAATATTCGGTATTTCCCCAAACCGACGGATATGTGGTCACGGCATCCATTGCCTTTCCCGAAGGGACACCGGCCACCATGACCGAATCTGCCATGGTAAAAATTGAAGAAAGCCTGAGGGACTATGCAAAGGGATTTAAAACCCTGACCGGAGAGCCGTTGATCAAGCATATGCTCACCTTTGTGGGGGCATCCTCCGACGGGATGACAAGTGCCGGTCCCCATGCCGGTATGGTCCAGGCTATTTTATTGGAATCTGAAAAACGGGGGATCCATTCCAAGGATATCCTTTTTGCCTGGGAAGAAAGGATCGGCAGTATACCAGGAGCTGAATCCCTGACCTTTCAGGCCCTGGGGCCGGGGCACAGGCGAGCGCCCCTGGCCTTTGAAATGCACAGCGATCACGTTGAAACCCTGTTGACAGCCACGGCCATGCTCAAGGAAAAACTGGAGGAATTCAAGGGAGTCTACCAGGTTAAATCGGACCTGAGCGAGGGGAAAAAAGAATTGTGACTGTCCCTTAAACCCGAGGCCCGGGCTCTGGGGATTACCGTGGCAGGGCTTGCCTCCCAGGTAAATTCAGGATTTTATGGCAATGAGGCCCAGCGGCTCCAGCGTGGGGAACATGATGTCCGGGTGAAAATCAGGTATACAAAGGAGGAAAGAAGCTCCCTTGAGGATATGGAATCCATGCGGATCAGGACCCCAAAGGGGGTGGAAGTGCCCTTAAAATCGGTTGCCTATATTGAATTTAAACCCGGGTTTTCCACCATCCGCCGTACCAACGGTAAACGCAGTGTTACCGTTACCGGATTTGTGAACACAAAAATTACCAATGCCAATGAAATATTTGAGGATATGGGCAGGGGTTTTTTAATCACCATGAAGGAAAAATTTCCTGATTTGCTCATTATCCAGCAGGGAGATAAAAAAAGATCCAGGGAATCCATGTCAAGCCTGAAAGTAGGCTTTCCCATTGCGCTTATGGGAATTTTTACCATTGTGGCCACCATGTTTCGGTCCTATCTCCAACCCTTTATCATCATGACTACCATTCCCTTTGGCATCATCGGGGCAGTTCTGGGGCATATGGCCATGGGATACAGTCTGTCCATGATGAGCCTTTTTGGAATGGTTGCCCTGACCGGGGTGGTGGTCAATGATGCCATCGTCCTCATTGAAAGGATCAATGAAAATTTTGCCCGGCAGATTCCATTTTTTGAGGCCATACTCAGGGGGGGGGGGGCGGCCAAACTCAAGAACCCAGATGGAACCTGCATCCAGACGATATGAACATTTGGATGCCAACGGGCCTGAAACCTAAGTTAAAGGAGTTGATTTGAAATTTCAATATATACTTATTGTTGGTCTTTTATCTGTCATGCTGGCCTGCCGGTCTGCATCGGCAGGTCAGATGAGCCTGGACAAGGCCTTTGAAAAGGCCCTGGCAGGCAACCCCTCCATCAAGGCTATGGTTCAGCGTATCAATCAGTCAAAGAGCCGGATTACCCAGGCCAGGGCAAATTATTATCCCCTTTTGTCCCTGGGGGCCTCGGTGACCCGGAATGAGTATTCTGACAATGATCTTGCAGCAGGTTCCGCTACCAAAGGCAGTCAGGAATACTATGAGGGGGGTATGTCAGCCAAATGGGTCCTTTTTTCCGGTTTTTCCACCAAATACACAGTTCAGGCTGCTAAGCTTGAGCAGAATCTGGCAGAAGCAGGCAAGGGATCCCAAAGCGATGTTTTAAACCTCAACACCCGAATGAACCAGGCCCAGATTGAGATGGAAAAATTTTCTGCCCAGTTTGATGTGGCCCGGGCCGGCCTTGCCGCTCTTTTGGGAGAGGACGCCGGGGGGTTAGAACTGCCGGAGCCTGTTTTTCCAAAGCCGGAAACAAAAAAGGAGATGGAAGTTCCAGAGGTAACAACCATGATGACATATGCCCTGGACAACCGGCCGGACCTGCTCGGGCTAAAGCTTTTCCTGGATATTGCCAATACCAATATTGAGACGGCAAAGGCCCGGTTTTTTCCGGAAATCAGCCTTAATGGATCTGTTGGGGCTGACAGAGCCGGCAGTGGGCGGTTTGAAGGCGATGACCTTGAAAACAGCGTGAGTTTGTTACTCCCCTATCCCCTCTTTAACGGAGGTGCGGACAGGGCTGCGCTGCAAGAATCCCGTTATGTAAGTGCCCAGGCCCAATTTGACCTGAAAAATCTTGAGAACAGGGTGAAATCAGAAATTCGCCAGGATTGCTTTACCGTTGCCGGCACCCAGAAACAACTGCGGCTCTACCGGGAAAATGGCAGCCTGGTAAAACAGAACAGGGATATGGTGGAAATAGAGTACCAATACGG
>PIVS01001152.1 GCA_003353855.1 Desulfobacteraceae bacterium | reverse complement strand
GTGGTCAGAGTGGCAGCGATGGTCTGGGCCGCGGTTTTTGTATTAAAATCATTGGCTGAGCTGCCTGTGTCCGCAGAAATATCAATGGCTGAAATGGTGATGGTGGGAGCGGTGGTATCAATGGGATCACCTGCCTGGGAAATTGCAGTTGTATAAGCTGTACTGGTATTGCCGGAACTGTCGTCCAGGGTGAAGTCTACGGGGATATCATCGCCTGCAGCTATATCAGTGCCCCCTGCGGCAACGGTGAACTGGGCTGTATAGGTGGTAGCGTTGACCCGGGTAAGGTTGCCCAGGGTAAAACCTGCCACTGTGCCGGAGAGGTTGGTATAAATATCCCCTTGGTCATCTTCCACAGTGATGGTGATGGTGACCAGGTCATCTATCCCCATAGAGGTATTGCTGATGGTGGCCGAGATGATGACCGGGGCAACTGTATCTGATGCAGCATCTCCAGCGGCAGTTGTTGTATCGGTACCAATACCATCCAGGCCTGTGAGACCGTTAATCCATCCGGTAAAAGAGGCTCCCACCTCTTCCTGCCAGGGTGTCTGGCTGTCAGGTTCAGTTGGGGGTGGAGAATATGAATCTTCAGGAACATTTTCCAGCGGGTTAAGAGAATTGTAAAGGCTGGGCGGGGTCATGGC